>JACMOJ010000242.1 GCA_014378085.1 Burkholderiales bacterium
AGTCCAGTGTTGCCAGCAGCTTTCTACCGCCAAACCGCTCTCCACGACCAGCGGCGAGAAGGATGCCGGCAATCACGCGACGCGGTGCCCCACGGCATTCACGTTCGCGCCAAGCACAATTTGATTTCGCGCCGCGACGAGTTCAGCCGCTATCGCCACGGCGATTTCCGGCGGCGTCCGGCTGCCGATTGCAAGTCCTACCGGCCCGTGCAGCCTCGCCACCTCCGCTGCTGAGACATCGAGGGTTTGTAATCGGCGACGACGTTCTTCACTGGTCGTTTTAGACCCAACCGCACCCACGTAAAAGGCGGGAGTCTTGAGCGCTTCCATCAGCGCCATATCGTCGAGTTTCGGGTCGTGTGATACGGCGACAATCGCTGCACGAGCGTCCGGTTTGTACGTGATCACCGCATCATCGGGCATGCCATCCACAAACGTCGTCCCTTCCACCCGCCAAGTGGATCGATACTCATCGCGTGGATCACAGACACTCACCCAAAAATCGAGCGTCTTGGCGATTTCCGCGAGGTAAACAGAAATTTCCGACGCGCCGATGATCAACATGCGCCAGCGTGGGCCATGCAGGCACACAAAGCAACTGTCGCTGATCGCGGTTTTGTCGCTCGGCTCGGCGTCGCGATATGACCATGCGCCGCTGAGCAAATCCACTTCGCGAAAAAATACCCGACCCGCCGAAATACGTGCCAGCAGATCCTCAATATCGAGTAAGCGCGGCATTGGCTCGATCAACACTTCTAACTCACCGCCGCAGGGCAGCCCATAACGCCGCGCGTCATCACTCGTCACGCCATATCGCTGCCGAATCGGCACATGCCCTACGGCAAAAAAATCCGCGCGCCGCGCGAGTAAATCATCTTCGATGCAGCCACCCGAAACGGAGCCAATCATGGCACCGTCACCGCGGATGACCAACATCGAGCCCGGTGGACGGGGACTCGCGCCGAACGTCTGGGCGACGGTAACCAACGCCGCCGAATGTCCCATCGTTAGCCAATCGCGGAGGTGATGGAGAACGTCAAGATCAAGTGATTGCATTTCATAAACTCGTTTATTGACGGACATCTTCAGGCGTTTTTGGTCGAAAACGCCCGTCATACAAAGACTTTGTTGTTACTGTGTAGATGATTGTGCTGGTGCTTGCGTCGTTGTTTGCGTCGTTGCTTGCGTCGTTGTTTGCGTCGTTGCTTGCGTCGTTGCCGGTGTGCCGTGTCGGCTGGCAGTAAAAGTTGCCGGCAGCGCAAAGTGTTCGGTCACCGCACGCGTGTAGTCGTCGAAGTAACGCAACGCCAAATTATGATGCGAGCCGCCGTCCGCCTGAAAGAAACGCTTGCGTGAAGTGGCCGCCGCGAACAGACGTTGCCCCATCTGAAACGGCACGATGGCATCATCGGTGCCATGCGCGATGAGCATCGGCACTTTGACTTCATCAATGCGCGCGAGGTTATCAAATCGCTGAGTGATGAGCAAGCTGACGGGCAGAAAGCCATATTGGCTTGCCTTCACCATTTCGGGGACATTGGTGAACGCCGCCTCAAGAATTAATCCATCGGCATCGGGATATTTAAGTGCGAGGTGCGTTGCCATGGCGGCACCCAACGAATGACCAAAAATGTATTTCTTCGCGCCCGGCGCAAGCGTTTGCAAATAGCGCCACGCTCCTTCCGCATCTTCATTCGCCGATTGTTCGGTCGGTATACGTGGCGCCGACTTGCCAAAGCCGCGATAGTCAATGGCGAGTACGGAAAAGCCCATCTGGTTCCAGCGGGGAATCCGCGTGATGCTGCCGGTCAAATTCCACCGTGCACCGTGCAGGTACAACAGCACTGGTGCCGGTGTTCCGGCCGCCGCCCCTGGCACCGGTGCCCACCATGCCGAGATGTAGTCCACCGGTGCGCTTCCGGCGGCGGCCGTGGCATTTAAGACGGGGATCGTTTTCTCCACAAAGCTTGACGGCAACTCGCGTACGCCCCGCCAGGTCGCATCCGTCGGTCGGAAAATCCACTCGCCCTGCTTGGTATCAACATAAGCGCATCCGCCGCCAAGTAAAACGATCAGCAGCGAGAGCGTATGCTTTCGCACAATTCGATTCATATTCACAGCTGCGGTACCGATCAAAGTGAATGTTGTCGAGAGATATTATTTTGCCGCGATTTGATTTCGCGTCGTCCGAAACGTCACCAGCATTAGGCCCAGCGCGGCCATCGCGCCCGCGGCGGCTGTCCAACCAAGACTCGCCATCCCACCTCCGGCCAGCATGGCACCGCCGACAAACGCACCCAGCGCTTGACCGACGTACACCCCGCTGGCATGCAATGTGATGCCCGCGTTAGCCGATGTGCCTGACACATGGATGACGCGCGTTTGGTGCACTGGCTGGAACGCGAAGCCGAACAGTCCCCAACATGCCAATACCAGCATCACCAGCGGTATCGACGCGGGAATCCAGCTAAAACTTGTATGGATCACGGCGAGCGCAATCAACAGCACCACCATCAACTTGTGGTGGTTGAAACGCTGCATTAGCTCCCCTGAGCTAAACACGCCGATGGTGCCGAATAGCCCAAACCACAGCAGCATCCACGTGACGGCTTGTTGCGACAACCCAAGGACCTGCGTGAGCCATGCGGTGAGGTAAGTGTAGACAACAAACACGGCGGCCATTTGTAACACCACAATAAACACCACGGCCATCTTTCGCCAATCGAGCAGGAATGCGCCGAGCACGGCGAAGTTGCTGGGTGGAACCTGAATCTTGCTCGGCAAATATTTTCCGACCATCACCGCGGCGGCGGCACTCACGGCGGCGGCGTACCAAAGTGCAACCTGCCAATCGCTGACGGCCGCGATCATCACGCCAAGCGG
>JACMOJ010000027.1 GCA_014378085.1 Burkholderiales bacterium
ATTCCTTGCGCAATCGCGGACCGCTGGTCCATCCGCTGGCCGAGTAACGAAACTTCGCCAGACGTCGGTGCATCGAGCCCGCCCAAAATGTGCAGCAACGTGGACTTGCCGGAGCCGGACGCGCCGACAATAGCCACCGTTTCGCCCTTATGAATCTCCAGCGAAATACCGCGCAGCACCGACACCTGCTGCTCACCCTGCTCAAAGGACTTGGTCAGATCTCGACACTGCAAGACCGCTGTCATCTTTTCCGTCATCGCGCCTGTCATCAGTCGTACCTTATTAGTCGTACCGGAGCGCTTCGACCGGATTCACCTTCGAAGCGCGCCAGCTTGGATATAGTGTCGCGACTAATGCCAGCACCAGTGCGATCACTGAAGTGACCCACACGTCCGCCCAGCGCAAATCACTCGGTAGCGAACTTAGGAAATAAATTTCCGGCGACAACACCCGAAACCCGAACGCTGACTCAACCGCCGAAACGATGGCGCCAATATTGAGTGCCAACAACACTCCTCCAAGCACACCCAAGATGGTTCCGATCGCACCAACCAAAGCGCCCTGCACGACAAAGATCCGCATCACCATGCCGGGTGACGCGCCGAGCGTGCGCAGAATGGCGATGTCCGGATGTTTGTCCCGCACCACCATCACCAGCGTGGAAACGAGGTTAAACGCCGCGACCGCAATGATGAGCGTCAGAATAATGAACATCATGCGTTTTTCGATTTCTACCGCGCGGAAGTAAGTCGCGTTTTCCATTGTCCAGTCCTGCACCACACCATCAACCTTAAGGTTGTCTTGCAGACGGCGCGCAATCGTCCGGGCTTCATTTACGTCCGCCACTTTCACGCGCAGACCAGTCACGTTGTCTTCAAGGCGGAACAACACTTGCGCATCACGCAGATGAATCAAGGCCAGGTTCAGATCGTATTCGTAGTGCCCGGACGAAAACACGCCAACTACGGTGAAGCTGCGCAGCCGCGGCTGCATACCGGCCGGTGTCATGGTGCCCTGCGGGGTGATCAGTTGCAGGCGGTCACCGACGTTGACCATCAGCGCCCGCGCCAAATAGGAGCCCAACACGATGCCGTACTCTCCGGGGCGCAAGTCGGTGGTCTTACCGATGCGCATCTTGATACCGATATCAGAAACACTGGCTTCAAGCTCTGGATCGATACCGCGTATACCGACGCCGCGCACACTCTGCCCAACCGCGAGCAAGCCTTGACCGTTTACAAACGGGGCCACGCCAATCACATCTTTCTGTTCCTTTGTTTCGGCCAGCAACTTCGGCCAGTCTGGCAGGCCCTTCTCATAGCCCAGAATCTGAATGTGTGATGCAACGCTGATCATGCCGGCGCGGACTTCCTTCTGGAACCCATTCATGACCGACATCACGGTAATAAGTGCGGTAATGCCCAAAGCAATGCCGAGCATCGAGGCCAGCGAAATAAACGACACGAAACCGTTGCGACGTTTGGCGCGGGTGTAACGCAGACCGATAAAAAAAGGAAGTGAACGCAAAATTTAAGTCTCAAAATGGCGAAATGACGCCGCGTCGAAGTCTGCCACAAATGTGCGGATAATTCGGTATGGCGCGAATCGACCCATCCCAACACCCGCAACACCCCAAACACCTGACGCTGCTGCTGTCGGACATGCTGCCGCCGGCAGGGTTCTTGCGCCCCGCCCCCACCCCCATCATAGACGCCTTGTTGCGCCGCAGCCGCGTGCTAGTGGCCCCGCCGAGTGCTCTGGAGCCCGCCCTACTGCGCGCCTTTGGTCTCACCGCCGATACCCAAGCCGTCGCGCCGTTAACCCGGCTGGCTGACGGCGGCACGCCCTCCGATGAAGCGTGGTTACGCGCCGATCCCGTGCATTTGGCAATCAGCCGGGATAACGCGCAATTGTTCGATAGCCACGTCGTCAACCCTACCGCAGATGAAATGGCCGCGATTGCCGCTACCATCAACGGCCACTTTGTCGCGCAGGGCATTCAGGTTGAATTCCCCAACCCGGCGCGCGGCTACATCACCACCGAGCCGAACAACCTGCCTAAATCGACGCCGTTGTGGCAAATGAGCGGCGCAAATGTGTTCGACAACCTGCCGCTTAGCAAAACCCGCACCAATTGGCGATCAATCAGCAACGAAATTCAGATGCTGTTGCACGAGCATCCCGTGAACGAAAAACGTACCGCTGCCGGCACCCCAACAATTAACGGGCTTTGGATTTGGGGCGGCGGCACGGTTGCCGACGCATTAAATGGAACGGATCCTGCGCTTGAGCCGCCGAGCTTCACGCATGTCTTTGCGAGGCTGGCACTAGCACGCGGCTTGGCAATGGCACATGGGCTGACGCTGGCAGCATTACCGCCGCGCTTCGATGCCACCGTGATACAACCGGACGCACTTGTGGTGTTGCACACCGCCACACGGGAGATTCGCGGGCAGTCTCGCGAGACCTGGCCTAACGA
>JACMOJ010000243.1 GCA_014378085.1 Burkholderiales bacterium
GGTGCCAAGAATTCCGCCGCGCTCCAGCCAGGCCATTGAGGCAGGACTGAATGAGGGTGACAACGTGATTCCGTAGGCGCCATAGGCACGCAATAGCGTAGGGTTGTTGCCGTAGAGTCGGGTGCCTTTCTTGTAAATCAGCGATATCGGCACTTGCGCGCCGTCTTTGGCCGTCACCATCAGGCGCACTTCATCGATGGCGGAAAAATCGACCGCTGATTTTGGATGGAACGGCAATGGAACCACGTTTGCCGTGCGCTCTTCAATATTCACGTAGCGCGGTGCTTCGGTCCAGCCTTCCAGACGCAGGATCGCGCCGGGTCGCTTGGGGTGCGTGACCAACTGGCGGATGGCAAGATCGAATGGCAGGCGCACGAATTCGAGCTTGCCGCCGCTAAATACTGAATTACTGAAATTAAGTCGTTGCAAACGATCCACGCCTGCAAACAATTCGCGGATGTAGAGTCCATCCTGTGCGACAGCGAGTTCCCGAATCACGGTATCGCCCGCTGCTACGATGGTGGTCGCGGTGGCAATGTCCGGTCGCGCAATCGCTGTGCGGATTACCTTGTTTCGCGGCGCGTTTTTAGCGGTCAGTAAATATAAAGCAGCATCGTGAACCGCGTAGCTGGTCACGAGGTCGGTCGGATCTGCTACTTTGCGCCACGTCAATGGCTGCGCATACAGAGTGGGTGGGCCTGACGCGGGTGCAATATAGAGACTGATTTCGTTCAGGTCACCATGGCGAATCTTGCCGATAAGAAATCGTCCATCGGAAGTTAACTGCACACCTGGAATATCGATATCGGCAAATTCAATCTTGGTCGGGCTAGCCACACCTCGACCAAACACCGCCTCATCCTTTGCCACATCGCGTCCAAGCACATGGCGGTAGACGCGACTAAATAAATAACGATTGCTTTTATCGCCGGGTTTTGCCGCTGGCAGACGATTGTAGAAGAATGCACGGCCATCATCTGACCATGTGCTCTCTTCGGCGAAACCGATGCGATCAATGACAACGCCAAGATCGCGTGCCGCACTGACTTCCACGATACGTAGCGAAGTGTCTTCGGACCCGCCCGCAGCGATACCGACCAAAACGTTTTTGCCGTCAGGTGATGCGTTAAAGTAATCGAGTGCGTAGCGCTGACCCGGTACATTGAGCGACTGCGCGTCAAACAGCAAACGCTCGGCACCATTGAACCCGTCTCGTACGTACAACTTCCGCATGCTCTCGCCGGGCGACAGCTTGTAATAAAAAACGCGCGTCGATGCGCCGGTGCCGGATATCTGCACGTTCGAAATCGCGACGCCTGCCTCCGAAAGGGTGCTGATTCTGTTCAACATTGCAGCGCGACCGGGGATGGCGTCCAGCGTTTTGCGGGCTGATTCGCCCTGCGCCTTCATATACGTAATCACTTCCGCGTTTTTGACATCTTCAAGGTAGCGATACGGATCGACAACGACATTACCGAAAAACGTTTCGAGCACGTTTCGCACGGGCGCAACAGGTGGGTCAACTGGCGGCGCAGGCTCGGGTGTCTGCACCTGGGTCGCTACCACCGTCTTTGGCGCCACTAATTGAGGCGGCGTTGCGCAGGCAGCCAGAAGGCAAGAAAGCGCTACGGCGAAAGCACTTGAACCCCATGCAAACGGAAAATTCAGCGGCAGATTCTTATTCAATTGCAGGGCTCCGGATCATGTGTATGACGGTATTTGCGAGGCGGGGAAAATTGGCGCGCCGCTGCGAACTTCAAAACTACCAGTAATTCTCGACAA
>JACMOJ010000244.1 GCA_014378085.1 Burkholderiales bacterium
CCGGGAGCCGCAGCCGCACTTAACGCCCTATCAAAGAAGGGCTACAAAATCGTCTATCTCACTACTCGGATTCCTTTATTTCAGTCGGGCTTGCCAGATTGGTTGCGTCAGAACGGTTTTCCATCGGGCAGCCTCCATGTCGCGCAAACTGCGGAGGAGCGAGGTAACGCAGACAAGTTCAAAGCGCAAGTACTTGCCGCTTACGCTAAAGCAGGCTGGCACTTAGCATATGCATACGGAGACTCTTCAACGGACTTCACCGCTTACGCCGAGGCGAAAATTCCAAAGGAGCATGTCTTCGCGCTCAAGAGAAAGGACAGCAAGGCATGCCAAGATGGCATCTACCAAGCCTGCCTTCAGGGATGGACTGAGCACTTAACGTACATTGAGCGTGAGGTCCCCAGCACAAAATGAGGCCTAACTCGGCGTTCGAAGGGAGCTTCGCAAAAATCCGCGCAGCCCCTCAACTCTACATTAGGCATTGCGCACCCCGATCGTCCCACCTCACAAGCGAGTGAAATAAGATGCCAGTGCAACGTTTTAATCACTTTAATCTTCGCGCGCCGCAGCCCTTGCTCGAACAACTCCGCGATTTCTATGTGGACGTGCTTGGCATGAAGGTGGGTTGGCGCCCGCCATTTCCGTTCCCTGGATATTGGTTATATCTAGAAGAAGACGCGGTTGTACATCTTGTTGAGGCACCAGCGGATAGCCCGCCACCAAGCATGACTGCGGGAACGTTGGATCACGTCGCCTTCAGTTGCGCTGGCCTCGTAGAATTCGAAGTACGGCTGCAATCCATAGGGCTTGGTTACAGGAAGGTATCGGTGCCGGGAACAACACAAGTACAGTTGTTCGTGAAAGATCCGGCCGGTAACGGTGTCGAGTTCAATTTTGCCACCAGCGACGCCTGACCACTGGCGCTGATCGCATTACTGCGACTGCGACTGCGATGGTGTGCCCGCCAATGAATTTAGCGGTGCCAACAGTGACTCAACATCCGCCAGCGTGATGCCGGTCAGGGCGTTGCCGCCGCCTTCGAGTAATGCCGCAGCTAATTCGCGCTTGCGTGTCAACAACGTCATCATGCGTTCCTCAAGCGTACCTTGCGTCACCAAGCGGGTGACAAACACCGGCTTGGTTTGGCCGATGCGGTGCGCGCGCGCGGTGGCTTGTGCTTCCACCGCCGGGTTCCACCACGGGTCGTAGTGAATCACGGTGTCAGCAGCAGTGAGGTTCAGCCCGACGCCGCCAGCTTTGAGGCTCAACAAAAACACCCGCACGGCACCAGATTGAAATTGATTGATGGGCGTTTCTCGGTCGACGGTCTCGCCCGTCAAGGTGACGAATGTAATACCTTGTGCGGTCAGCCCTTCGGCAATCAGCGCCAGCATACTGGTGAATTGTGAGAACACGAGAATTTGCCGCCCCGCTTCGAGTAACTCCGGCATGTGTCCCATCAGCCATTCGAGCTTCGCCGAACCGGCGTCGGCGAAACGCTTATTTACCGACGGCAACTTCACAAGACGTGGATCGCAACACACTTGGCGCAGCTTCAATAGCGCATCCAGAATGTGAATGGTGCTTTGCTTTAAGCCCTTTTTGTCGATCACCTTGCGTATGTCGTCGTGAATCGCCGTACGCAAACTCTCGTACAAATCAGCTTGTAGTGGCTGTAGTTCAATCCAGCGCGTGTATTCGGTTTTTTCCGGTAAGTCGGCTAGCACTTGTTCTCGCGTGCGCCGCAGCATAAATGGCCGTATGCGAGCGCGTAATTTTTGCATTTGCTCGGTCGCTGCACGCTGTTCAATCGGATGGCGAAATACGCGGTTAAAGGTTTCCAAATCACCGAGTAATCCGGGCAGCAGCAAATTAAACAGCGCCCACAATTCGCCGAGATGGTTTTCCATCGGCGTGCCGGTCAGCGCAAGCCGTAAATCCGCTGACAACGACTGCGCGGCTTGATAGGTTTTGGCCTTGGCGTTTTTGATCATTTGCGCTTCATCAAATACCACCACATCCCATTTAATTTCGCTGAGGCGCTTTTCATCGCGCTGCAAGATCGGGTAGCTAGTCAGCACCAGATCAGCATTCGCCAAGCGAGCGTCATCGAGCAGCCGCGATGCGCCGTAATGGCAGATCACCCGTAGCGTTGGTGCAAAGCGGCGGGTTTCGGCTAACCAATTCACCGTGACCGACGTCGGCGCGACAATCAGGCTGGGCCTGCGCTCCGCTGAAGCGGACTGTGCACGCTGGTGTAAGAACGCCAGTGTCTGTACGGTTTTGCCAAGCCCCATGTCGTCGGCCAATACACCAGCCATCGACAACGCGCGCAAGTGATTCAACCATGCGAGGCCGTGTAACTGATAGGGCCGCAAGCTTGCTTGAAACGCCGGGTGCGGTGTGGTGGCGGTGAGCGTTGCGCCTTCGGCGATCGCGGCGCGCATATTGAGCCAGCGCGGATCGTCGCGGCCAAGGTAGCGCACCGCCGATGGCGGCAGGTCGGCCATCATCGCCGCTTGTAGGCCGGAGATTGGCGTTACCTCGCCGCCGCGAAACCAGTCGAACACGGGTGCCAGTAAGGCGTGTACGCGTTCTCCCGGTAGTCGCACCACAATCGCACCGTGTTTGCCCTTTCTTGGTGGCACCGACAGCAACACGGTGGGCACGCTGGGCATCGCTGCGAGCCATGCCTCGGGGTCGTGTTGCGCGCCGATGAGCTTTGCCAGTGCCGGGGCTAGATCCACCCGTTCACCGTTGACGTTCACACCTAGCGCAATGCGATACCAGCCATTTTCCGGTGCGGCCGCCAGCTCCAGCTCGGGCGTCGGAATATCTTCAAGCGAAAGCGGAAACGACCCGTCAATATCAATCTGAAAACCTGCTGCTTGTGCGTCGGCAAGTACTTCGGCTCCCTTGCCAGCCCAATCGTGGGACGGTAGCATCCACAGCGATTGTGTGGTCAGACTACCTTCCAACGCGGCGTGCGCAATGCTGTATTCCACCTGCAAGGCGCGCGCTAATTGTGTTGGCATCCTGCGCTGCCACTCGCTTTCCGCGCGCACGTTTCTCAAGCGTGTGGTTTGCACCACACCGTCTAGCTTTTCGATTTCCACCGCCGCATTAAAGCCTTGTGGTTCTGACGGACGACGTTGGCCGTTGTAGTCGAACAGCAGTTGTACGGCCGGGAAGACGTGGGTTTGGACATTAATTTTGCGTCCCCAGCCCTGCGCAACATCGTATTCAACCAGCACAAAGGCGAGCACCGCTTTGGGCACGAGGAGTCGTGCAGTGGTGGCCGTCGCTGTCGGTAATGGCGGCACGTTAGCCGCGTCGGGTAAGGCTTCAATGGCGTCACGCACGTAGGTCCAGGCGAAGTCATCGTCGGACTTAATCGCTGGCAGTGCGGTGAGACGCATTAAGGTCGTCGCGCTGATTGCCACGCTCACGGGTAGCAACTGATGTCGTGGCATATCAAGCGCATAAGGGGGGTCGCTCGCGATCAGCGCCATCGGCACGCCTTCAATGGTGGCCGCAAGCCGCACCTGTTTTGCGGGATCGCCATCGTTGGCGCGCCACGTTAGTGTGGCAGCGCGCGGCGCACCGATCATTACCGCATCGAGCAAGCTGCGCTCGGCGGGGTGTGCCGACTTTGATAATGCCGCGGTCAGCGAGCTGCGGCGCAGTGTGTGCAAGCGACCGGTCTGCTGCGCCATTTGCAGAAGTTGATAGCCCTGCACGCCGCTGATCAACGTCGACAAGTTGCCAAAGGCGTACTCACGCCGCGTCGCCATCAACGTCACAACGGCGACGTCAATTTCATCGGCATAACTCGGCAAATCGCGCCCGCTGCTGAGCCAAGTGGTGGTGGCGTATTCGCCCGTCAACTCAGGCTCTGTGCCGTCGGGACGTCGGCGTCCACGTAGCGCATGTAATACGCCGTCATCGGTCAGTAAGTAAAAAATACACGGCTTACGCGTGGTGGCTGAGGGCTTTTTCTTTACCGATTGGTTTGTAACACTGCCACCACCTCGAATAGTGGTGTCGAGCCACAAGGATAACGATGCCGGCAGGCCGGTCTTTTGCGTGGTGGGCGTGGGGGTGGGGGTGGGCGTGGCCTCCTCCTCTACCTGCTGTGTTGTCGGGGCGTTTGATTGACTACTTGCATTGCTGCTTGCATCGCTGCTTGCATCGCTGCTTGCATCGCTGCTTGCATCGCTGCTTGCATTGCCGCTTAAATTGGCGCCCGCATTTCTGCTCCATGCCTGCGATGCCGGCAACACCGCCCCTGGTCGCTGGTCCTCGATGGTGGTGATCGATGCAAACGTGGCACCGTTGCCGTCTAACTCCCAGCTGCCAACCCAGCGCACAAGCAGCGCGGCGGCGTGCTTGCAGTTATTTCCCACTGGGCAGGTGCAATCGGAATTGAGCACACTAAACTCGCCGTCTTCAAGGCGAATCGCAAGTTCGATCTCCGTTTGGTACGGCTCCTCGGCCGAGCCCTGTACTTGGCCCTGAACACGCCACTCATCGTCATTGGTTTGCGCCGTAGCCAGCCACACAATGTCGTGCTTGTCGCGCTCAATGCCGAGGGCACGCACAAGCACCGCGTTGCCGAATGTTTCACGAATTTCGTTCATCACCTCCCGAAAGCTAAGACGAGCAGGCTCGCGATTTTTTGGTTTGCTTGGCATTGGACAACAATACTCAATGGTGGATGAGGGGGCAGAGGTAATAGAGGCGGCAGCAGTGGCAGCGGTGGCAGCGATGGTGGAACGGTGTGGGTAAAACAGGCGGATGGGCCAAGCGCCTATTTTCGGACATTTCCAGCCAAAAATGCTTGTAAGTGCCCGCCTAATGGCGAGTTTGCCTTTCTAAAACGCGTCGCCCGGTACGCGCAGAAAGCCTTCCATTAGCACCCGTGCACTGCGGCTCATCACCGCTTTTTTTACCACCCACTCGCCGTGTTCCTGCGTCGCCTCAGCCCCGACCCGCAATGTACCGGAGGGATGACCAAAACGCACGGCGATTTTGTTGCCGCCGCCAGCAGCCATATTCACTAGCGTGCCGGGAATCGCCGCCGCTGCGCCAATCGCCACCGCCGCCGTGCCCATCATGGCGTGATGTAGCTTGCCCATCGACATGGCGCGCACGAGTAAATCCACTTCATTCGCCTTAACCGCTTTTCCGCTCGATGAGACGTAGTCGGCCGGTGGCGCGATGAAGGCAATTTTTGGTGTGTGTTGGCGCGTCCTAGCTTCATCAAGCGATTTGATCAAGCCCATCTTCATCGCGCCGTGCGCGCGAATTGTCTCGAACATGGCGAGCGCCTTCGCATCACTATTGACGTGGTCTTGCAGCTCGGTGCCTTTATAGCCGATGGCATCTGCGTAAATGAAGATGGTGGGGATGCCGGCGTTGATCATCGTGGCCTTGAGGGTGCCCGCCTTGACCACATCAGTTGGTATCTCGAGATCGTCAATGAGATTGCCGGTCGGGAACATCGCACCACCGGCATCACCGCTGCCCGGTTCCGCAGCGGCGGGATCCAAAAATTCCAACTGCACCTCGGCGGCGGGGAAGGTCACGCCGTCCAACTCGAAGTCGCCGGTCTCCTGCACTTGGCCATTGGTGATTGGCACATGCGAGATGATGGTCTTTTGAATGTTGGCCTGCCAAATGCGAACAATCGCGACGCCGTTTTGCGGGATGCGTGATGAATCCACCAAGCCGTTGGTAATGGCAAACGGCCCGACCGCCGCGCTGAGGTTGCCGCAATTGCCGCTCCAGTCGACAAACGGCTTGTCGATGGCGACTTGTCCAAACAGGTAATCGACATCGTGGTCGGTGCTGCTGCTTTTTGAGAGGATCACACTCTTACTGGTGCTGGACGTGCCGTTGCCCATGCCATCAATTTGTTTGCCATATGGGTCGGGCGAGCCGATGACGCGTAGTAGCAGCGCGTCGCGTGCCGCACCAGGCACCTGCGCACCCGGCGGTAGGTCGGTAAGTTTGAAAAACGCACCTTTGGAGGTGCCGCCGCGCATGTAAGTGGCGGGGATTTTTATCTGGGGAGCATTTGTCATTATGGTGTGGCGCGCGTTGCGACGGCGGTAAAGATTGTTTCCATTACGCCATCGAGATTAGTCAATACATCATTGTTCCATAAACGGACGACTTGAAAACCCGCACCGTGCAGATATTGGTCGCGGCGTTCGTCGTATTGCATCTGCGACTGATGCTGGCCGCCGTCGAGCTCAATTATTAGCATTGCATCGAAGGAAACAAAGTCAACAATGTAGTCGCCGATGGCATGTTGCCGCCGAAATTTGGCATTGCCAATCTGTCGACCTCGGAGCTGCTGCCAAATGATTCGCTCAACATCAGTGCTCGCATGGCGCAACTGGCGCGGGCGTTGTTCAGAGAGGATCAACTTGTTGGTTTGGTGCTTCATGTTGTCGGCATTTTGATCGACCCCATCCCCACCCTAACCCTCCCCTTGAAGGGGAGGGAATGGAAAATATGCCTCCCCTTGAAGGGGAGGGAATGGAAAATATGCCTCCCCTTGAAGGGGAGGGAATGGAAAATATGCCTCCCCTTGAAG
>JACMOJ010000245.1 GCA_014378085.1 Burkholderiales bacterium
AGTTTCCGGCCGTGCTGATGGCGCGCTTGGCAGCACTGCTACCGGGCGTGGACGTCATGAAGAGTGATGCGTACGGCGTGCCTACCCAACAAGTTGAAGCGCTTGCATTCGCTTGGCTCGCCAAGCAGTACGTCGATGCCAACCCACTCGATTTAACGCGAACGACGGGGGCTTTACACCCCAACATTCTCGGCGCACTCACCCGCGCGTAACGCTGCGGGTAACACTTCGGGTAACACCGCAAATAACACTCCGCTTAGTTCGCTCTCGCCAGCGCTTGTTCGATATCCCAAAGAATATCGTCCAACGTTTCGAGTCCTACCGAGAGGCGAATCATGTCGGGTGGAACCCCCGCGTTGATTTGATCCGCTTCGCTTAACTGGCGGTGGGTTGTGGATGCGGGATGAATTACGAGTGATTTTGCATCGCCAATATTTGCCAGATGCGAAATGAACTGCAGTGCCTCAATAAACTTCACACCCGCATCAAAACTTGAAACCGCGCTGGGTTTGATGCCGAATGACAGCAATGCGCCTGCTCCACGCGGCATGTATTTCGTAACCAACGCGTGATATCGATTCGTGCGCAAACCCGGATAGTTCACCCAAGCCACAGCCGGGTGATTTTCGAGAAACGTGGCAACCGCCATGGCATTTTCGCAATGCCGTTCCATGCGTAGCGGCAGTGTCTCAAGGCCCTGCATCAGCTGCCAAGCGCTAAACGGCGACAGCGTCGGCCCATACACCCGCATGATCTCCATGCGCGCTTTCATCGTGTAGGCAAAGTCGCCGAACGTTTCAAAAAAACGCACGCCGTGATACCCCGCCGAGGGCTCATGCATGCCGGGAAACTTAGCGGCAATGCGCTCATCACCCCACGGAAATTTGCCGCTCTCGATCACCACACCGCCCATTGTGGTGCCATGCCCACCCATAAATTTGGTCGCGCTATGAATCACAATGTCTGCCCCGTGTTTCAGCGGCTGGCAAAGGTACGGCGACGCCGCCGTGTTATCGACCACAAATGGCACACCCGCCTCTCGCGCGATTTTGCCAACGGCTTCTAGGTCGATCATGTTGATCGCCGGATTGCCAAGGGTTTCTGAGAACAGAACTTTGGTGTTTGGCCGAAGTGCACGGCGAAAATTTTCTGGGTCGTCAGGATCAACCAGCGTGGCGTCGATGCCCAGTTTCTTGAAATTGACATTGAACATCGTGTGCGTGCCGCCGTAGAGCTTCGACGACGACACCAAATGATCACCCGCCTCCAAGATATTCAACAGCGCCACCATCTCGGCCGCCTGTCCGCTGGCCGTTGCCACCGCCGCGCGCCCACCCTCGAGCGCCGCACAACGCTCCTCAAATGCGGCGGTTGTCGGGTTGGAGAGCCGGGTGTAAACGTTACCGAACCTCTGTAGATTAAAAAGTGACGCCGCATGCTCGGCGCTATCAAACACATACGACGTGGTTTGGTAAATTGGCAGCGCGCGGGAGCCGGTCGCCGCATCAGGAATCTGCCCCGCGTGGAGCGCTAGCGTTTCAAAACCAAATTGACGATCTGCCATGTCGTGTCCCAAGCTGCTGCGTTGAAGAGAGATCGGATTGTATCGACACCGAGCGCGCGAGCCGCAATCACATTGGGTTACGACCTATGGCATGCGTGAGTGTTAGCGTGAGTGCGGACAACACGCACGATAAGTCACTTCGAAAACTCTAATGAATACGGGCGTCTTCAAGCAAAAATGCCCGACGACGCCCGTCAACAAACCGATTTTTGCAAAAACTACTTAATCGCCTGCTTCGTTTTATCCAATACCGTCATCGCACTCGTCAGCATGGAGGCCACATCGGCGATATTTGCTGGCACGATTAGCGTGTTGCCCGCCTTGGCCAGATTGCCGAATTGCTCAACGTATTTTTCAGCGATCTTCAAGTTGGCCGCTTGTTGGCCACCGGGCGCTTCCAACGCGGCAGCAACTTGGCGAACCGCGGACGCAGTGGCTTCGGCTACCGTTGTAAGGGCTTGCGCTTCACCCTGCGCCTTGTTAATCGCGGCCTGCTTCTCCCCTTCAGAGGCCAGGATAGCGGCTTGACGTTGGCCGTCGGCAATATTAATCTCTTGCTGACGCACACCTTCTGATTTTGCAATCAAGGCACGCTTCTCGCGTTCGGCAGTGATCTGGGCTTGCATCGACCGCAGAATCGATTCCGGCGGGGTCAGACTCTTAATTTCGTAACGCAATACTTTGATTCCCCACGTGCGGCCGGCTTCATCCAGCACGCTGACAATCTTATGATTGATCTCGTCACGGCTTTCAAAGGTCTTGTCCAACTCCATCTTGCCGACTTCAGATCGCAACGCCGTCTGCGCGAGCTGGGTGATGGCCATGATGTAGTCGCTTGAACCGTAACTCGCGAGCTTGGGATCCATCACTTGGAAATAAATGATGCCGTCAACGGCGAGCTGGGTATTGTCCTTGGTGATACAGACTTGTTCCGGAATATCCAGCGGCACTTCCTTCAAGCTATGGCGATACGCGACACGATCAAAAAATGGGACGATGACATTGAGCCCTGGCACCAGCGTCAAATGGTATTTACCCAATCGTTCGACCACCCACGCGTTTTGTTGCGGGACAATGCAAACCCCTTCAACAACAAAAACGATGATGGTGGCTAAGAAGAAAAATGTAATCGCATAACCCGAAAATCCCGGCGTGAAATACAGGCTGAGCGTGGCGATGAGAACCGCCGCGAATTTGACAAACATGGGAACTCCTTTGTGATTGTCGTTCGTGTTTTGAACATGGTTGTTTGGGCCGAGTATTTGCTTGACCGGCGATTGAGGTTGGTGCGACCCGGGTTGGTTATCGATCAAGCGGAAACCGATGACACATGCAGCACGCCGTTTTCGGCAGTCTGAATGGTAAGCACATCATTAGATTTCGGTGATCCGTCCACCTTGGCGTCCCAGCTCGATCCGCGATACCTGACACGCGCGATTTTGCCGGCTTCATTTACCCAGCGTTCGAAAATCACCGTTTGCCCAACATCCAGACTGTTCTCGGACTTCGAATCCTTCGGGTGTTTTTGCCACCAGCGGTGCACCAGATAGACGCCGACTAGCGAAGCCGCCGCAGTGGAAACAACCTGTAGCCAGACCGCCCCACCGAGATAGGCGACGAGCGCACCAACGAGTGCGGCGACACCGAATACCAAGAGATAGAAGGTGCCGGTCAGAAGCTCGGCAATGACGAGAACAAAACCGGCGATTGCCCAGAGAAGATAAGTTGCCACTTTGAAACTCCTTTCTTGTTGTTGTGCTTCTATTATTGTGGTGGAAGAAATCTAGCCACCGCCAATGACAAAAACATGACAATAACCGCGCGCAATGATTTGCGAGCGGGCTAGAAACTTGGACGCTTCGCGGATATTATTTTAGTGTTCACTCCCACAAAATTCAAGCCGCCAAATAGCCGCGCATGTTCGATCTTGACACAACGATCTGCCACCACATCGAGCCCCGCGTTTGTGGCTAAATCCGCGGCAGCGGCGTTGGCCACACCGAGTTGCATCCACAAACAACCGGCCCCCACCGCGACGGCTTGCTCGGCGAGTGCGGGCATCTCCTCACCCTTGCGAAAACAATCGACAATATCTATCTTGTCCGGAACATCCACGAGCGCGGCGTAGCACTTTTCGCCCAGCACCTCCTTGTACATCGGATTGACCGGAATAATGCGATAGCCGTGCTCCTGCATATATTTCGCGGCGAAGTAACTCGGGCGCCACCAGTTCGCGGAAAGCCCCACCACGGCAATAGTGTGCCCGTACTTAAGTACGCGGCGAAGGCCGGCAACGTCGTCGACGATCATCTTTTTTCGTCCTTGACCGGGCCGTCGTCGTCAAGCAACGCTCTGGCCTGTTGGTAGGACGCGTGGGACGGGTGGGAGGCTTGAGACGCTTGATACGATTGGGACGGTTGCGGCGATGGTGAAATTTCGGATAATGCATCCGCCTGTGGCGATACTTTTGCCGCAAGACCTCGACGGCGCGTGATCATCCAACCCGAAACCGCGCCAATGAATAACAGCCCAAACGGCCCATACCAGAGCAGGTATGTCTTGGGATCGACCGGCGGCTTGTAGAGCACAAAGTCACCGTACCGCGCGCGCAGGAAAATTTTAACCTCCGCATCCGTTTTTCCTTGCTCAACCAAGGAGCGCACTTCCCGACGCAAATCCCCCGCTAACCCAGACGGCGATTCGGCGAGGGTTTGATTCTGGCAAACCAAGCAACGTAGCTCGCTCTCCAAGGTTTTTAGCCGCTTCGCCACATCGGTTGACGGCGGCGGCGGCTCAGGGCTTTGCACCTGCGCCTGCACTGAAGCGCTACCGATCAAGAGAAGCCCAAAAACCAATCGTGCGGCCGTAACCCGAGCGGAATTCAATGTCGCAAAACACCAAACTCGCCATTCGGCGGACTTCTCCAAGCACAAATGCTTGAAAATACCCGTGGATTCTAGACTTTTCCGATGCGAATTATTACCTTGCAAGGCCAATTTAGTGGCGTGCAAAGACGGACTAAGTAGAGGTTGGAACATGTCCTACCCCTAGCTCGCTTTTTGCAAATCGCGAATCATCGGCAGCAGCTTGTCTGCGAGTACGGCCGCGTCGATCGGTCCGGTATGTTTGTAGCGAATCATCCCCGCCTTATCGATAACAAACGTTTCAGGCGCACCATAAACGCCCCAGTCGATCGCCACGCGTCCATCGAGATCACTCACGCTCAGTTGATACGGGTCACCATATTTAACGAGCCAGTTTTTCGCCGCCGCCGGATCGTCTTTCCAATTAAAGCCCACCACCGGCACCACCTGTTGTTTGGCGAGATCGTTTAAGAACGGATGTTCGTAGCGACACGAGGCGCACCAGCTGCCCCACACGTTGAGCAGCCACACTTTGCCGCGCATATCAGCCGGCGAAAATTTTTGCGCGGGCGCGTGCAACGTGGCGAGTGAAAACGACGGCGCGGGCTTATCGATTAAGGCTGACGGCACTTCACGTGGGTTTAGAAACAACCCTTGATACAAGAACCAGACCAGCGTAAAAAAAATGGCAAGCGGCAAAAAAAACTGCCACGCACGCTTCGCTGCACTAGCCTGGTTGGCTCCGCCCTTCGTGTCCACGCTGCCATCCGGAAGCGGCTCTGCCGGGTCAACACTCATTCGGCGGCCTGCGGCGTCTGAGGTGTCTGGAAGGAAGGTGCCGCTGGTGCTGCTGGCGCTGCTGGCAATACCGACGATGCGGGCGATGCCGGCAACTTAGAATCTTGCGATACCGATTGACGCACGCGCACCCGGTAACGCTTGTCGCCGATCGCAAACGCGCCGCCCAACGCCATCAAGATACAACCCGCCCAAATCCAATCGATGAATGGTTTGACATAAATTCGCACCGCCCACGCTACCTTGGCTGGGTCACTCGACGCGGTGGTTTGCACCGGCTCGCCAAGCGACACATAGAGATCACGGGTGATGCCTGAATCAATCGCCGCCTCCGTCATGGTTTGTCCGGAAGCAAAGTAAGTGCGTTTCTCGGGGTGCAACAGGTGCACCACTTTGCCGTTTTGGCTGACTTCAAAAGTACCCTTGATCGCGTCAAAGTTCGGACCTTGCCGAGCGCCGACCGATACGAACTTAAAGGTATAGCCGCCCTCGGTGACAGCATCGCCCGGCGCCATGCGTACATCGCGTTCACTTTCGTAACCTCGTACCAGCGTAATGCCAATCACTAGCACCGCCATGCCGACGTGCGCCAAATGCATGCCGTAGTAGCTTGCGCTGTTGGCGCGAAGTTTGGTCAACAGACCCTGCTCGGCGGTTGAGCGGACACGGTGGATGATGCCTGCCACCGACGCTGCAATAATCCAATACGCCAGCAACAAACCCAATGCGACCAATGGTGTCCATTTACCCATTAAGAACGGGGTAATCACCGCGCAGCCAATCGCAGCACCAAGCGCCCATTTCAGACGCGTCCAAAGATCGGGCAGCGTGGCGTTGCGCCAAGCGGCAATCGGCCCGACCGCCATCAAAAACAGTGCGGGTGCCATCAGCGGATAAAACACCGCGTCGAAATACGGCGGGCCGACGGAAATTTTCCCCATGTTAAGGGCATCTAAAAACAGCGGGTACAACGTGCCCAGCATCACCGCCAACATCGCCACCAGCAGGAGCACGTTATTGGCCAGCAGCATGGCTTCACGCGAGGCCGGCGTAAACGCGCCAGGAATCTTCGCCAGCCCAAGCTGCGGCGCGCGCCACGCGTACAGGGCAAGGGATGCGCCGGTCACAATCACCAGAAAACCAAGAATGAACGCGCCACGCGCCGGGTCAGTTGCAAACGCATGCACACTCGTGAGCACACCGGAGCGCACCAAGAACGTGCCAAGCAACGAGAGCGAGAACGCAATGATCGCAAGTAACACCGTCCAGCTTTTGAAAATGCCACGCTTCTCCGTCACGGCGAGCGAGTGAATCAACGCGGTGCCCACCAACCACGGCATAAAGGATGCATTTTCAACCGGGTCCCAGAACCACCAGCCGCCCCATCCCAGTTCGTAGTAAGCCCAAGCGCTACCGAGCGCAATACCGAGCGTGAGAAAAATCCACGCCGCCGTGGTCCACGGGCGCGACCAGCGTGCCCAAGTCGCGTCGAGCTTGCCGCCTATCAGCGCGGCGACGGCAAAGGCAAACGCAACAGAGAAACCGACGTAACCCATGTAGAGCATCGGCGGGTGATAGATCATTCCCGGGTCTTGCAGCAGCGGGTTCAAGTCTCGCCCCTCTGCAACGGCAGGCACCAATCGCTCGAACGGATTGGATGTCAGCAACATGAACAAGAAGAACCCGATCGCGATCAACCCCATTACCGACAACACCCGCGCAATCACCTCCTGCGGCAGGTTGCGACTAAACGCGGAAACGGCAAACGTCCAGCCGGCCAACATCAACACCCATAGCAGTAACGAGCCTTCATGCGACCCCCACGATGCGGTGATTTTGTAATACACGGGCAGCTTGGTATTTGAATTTGCCGCAACGTTTTTTACTGAAAAATCGCTGGTGACAAAACAATAAATCAAACAAACAAACGCAAACAGGACAAACACAAACTGGCCCGTCGCCAGCGGGCGCGCCATGCTCATCAAGCGGTCGTTATTACGAAACGTGCCGACCAACGGCAGCGTGCCCAGCAACACCGCCAAACACAGCGCGATGATGAGCGAAAAATGACCTAGTTCGGGTATCAAGAGCATCTCACTTTCCGGCCGGTTTCCCGACTTGTGTCACCACCGGCTTTTGGCCGGCGAATACTTTTCCTTCGATCGGATGCCCGGCGCGCTTTAACGCTTCTGCGGCTTCGGGCGGCATGTAGTTTTCATCGTGTTTTGCCAAGACTTCGGACGCGGTAAACACGCCGTCACCACCAATCCGGCCCTGCCCCACCACGCCTTTACCCTCTTTGAAAAGATCGGGAAGGATGCCGGTGTAACGCACCGGAATTGATTGCACGGTGTCGGTGACGGTGAAGGCCACTGTCAAACCATCTGGCTTGCGTTGAACACTGCCCTCAGTGACCAAGCCGCCAATGCGGAAGGTCCGGTCTTTCGGCGCTTTGTTTTGCGAAACTTCTGACGGCGTAAAAAAGAACACCAGGTTCGAATTAAACGCACGCAGCACTAACGTCACCGCAACAGCCAAGGTGGCAACCCCGACCGCGACCCACATAAAACGCTTTGCCCGCAACGTCAACTTCATCGCGACACCTTTCCTGCGCCGTCTTGCGTCGTTTTGTCGAGCGTCGTTTTGTCGAGCGTCGTTTTTTCGAGCGTCGTTTTGTCAAGCGACGAGCGAACGGCATTTTGCGCGCGGTCAATCCGCAGACGCACCATCACGATCTCAATGGCAATTACCAATAAAAACGCGCCAAACGAGCCCCACACATAGAAGCCACGACCATCCATTACAAAAAACTCTGCCCAATTCAATTGCGCACCTCGCGAATATCCTTTACCCAGCCCGCGTACTGTTCACGCTCCAAAATGATGGCCCGCACGCGGCACAGCGCCACCGCGATCGAATACATCCAGCAGGCCAGCGCCATCACCAACATGCCGGCCAACATGGTGGCTGCCATTTTGTTGCCCTGCGTAAGTGACACCGAGGCACCTTGGTGCAGCGTGTTCCACCACTTAACGGAAAAATAAATAATCGGCACATTGATTGATCCGACTAACACCAGCAATGCACCCGCTTTGTCTGCGCGCTTCTTGTCTTCGATTGCATTCACCAGCGCCATATAACCGATGTACAAAAACAGCAAAATCAGGGTCGAGGTCATGCGTGCGTCCCACACCCAGTAGGTGCCCCAAGTCGGTTTGCCCCAAAGCGCCCCCGTCCACAACGCCAGCGCGGTAAACAGCATGCCGGTCGGCGCCAGCGCTTCCATCATCATTGCCGACAGCCGCGTTTGATAAACCAGCGCCATCACCGCGTACACCGCCATGACCAGATAGATGAACATCGCCATCCATGCGCTCGGTACGTGAATGAAGATGATGCGATATACCTCGCCTTGCTGAAAATCTTCTGGTGCAACAAACAAGCCCAAATAAAGACCCGCGACAGCGAGCAAAAACGCGAGTACGCCAAACCAGGGCACCAGCTTACCTGCGACTGGATAAAACGAGGACGGCGCGGAGTATTTAAATAAACTCATGTCAATCCAGTGAAATTTTCACCGCTGCGGCAGCCGCAAACGGTGTTGTCACGACACCGAACAGCAACATCGCCGCGAGTAATGATAAGTTCGCCATGACATCCATCCCCGCCAGGCTCGCCTCGACTGCCCCGGCACCAAAAATCAACACCGGGATGTAGAGCGGCAACACTAGCAGCGCCATTAAAATTGAACCTCCTCGCACGCCGAGCACCAATGCCGCGCCGATCGCCCCTAACATCGTCAAAATCGGCGTCCCCAGCAATAGACCCGCAACCATCACCAGGAGTTCACTAGCATCCAAGCCAAACTGCAGGCCCATCACCGGCGCGACGATCGCTAACGGCAGCCCGGTGGTTAACCAATGTGCCAGCATTTTACCGGCGCAAAGTAATGGCAGCGGATAAGGTGATAGCGCCAATTGTTCTAGCGTGCCGTCAAGAAAGTCACTTTGGAACATGCGCGGCAGCGTCAGCATCACCGCGAGCAGCGCACATACCCAAACCACGCCAGCGGCGATACGGTTCAAGATCGCCGACTCGGGCCCAATGGCGAGCGGAAACAGACTCACCACGATCACAAAGAACGCCAACGCTTGGGCAAGCTCGCCTTTCGAGCGCATTGCAAGTTTCATATCTCGCGTGAGCGTGAGCCACACCCCGCGTTCGGGCGCGGTCAGCTCTTGCTTGCCAGCCAACACCGCGCTCATCAAAGCTCCTGCATGTGTAGCTCGACCACATTGCCAGACAGGCTCATCAGCAAATGTGTCGCAATCACGGCGACGCCACCTGCCGCCAAATGCGCATCCACGATGCGCAGAAACAATGCGCTCCCGTCGGCGTCCAGCGCGTTGGTTGGCTCATCCAACAGCCAAATCGATTTCTGCGCCGCGCCACAGCTCAAGTGCAGCCGTGCCAATCCGATGCGGCGCTTTTGCCCCTGCGACAATCTGCGCGCCATCACATCGCGCCGCTCATACAAGCCAACCGCCTTTAACGCGTCTAGTTGCTGCGCCTGTGTGGCGAAATTCGCGTCTAACGCCAATTGGTCAGCAAGATTTTCGCGCGCCGTGAAATCATCTTTCAACGCGTTAGCGTGCCCGATATAGAGAATGGAAAAGCGCGCATCGCCACTCAACGCTGGAACAGCTTGTTGACCGATTAACACCTCGCCCGCATCGGCCTCGGTGAGCCCGGCGATAACCCGCAGCAGACTTGTTTTGCCGACGCCATTGGGGCCGCGCAACACCACCGCGTGCCCGCTGTCCACCGAAATACTTAGCCCTGAAAATAGCTGCTTCGGCCCCCGCGTGAGGCTGAGCTCTTTGGCTTCCAACGCCACCTCAGACATTATGGCGCCACTTTGTCGATGACGATTTTCAGCGCACTCATCGGCGGGCGAACGGCAGGCGTCATGCCATGCAAATCGCCAGGCTGCAAGGTTGCCGTACCGGCCTTAGAAATTCGCGCCTCGATGACAACTTCGGCAAAAGACGACAAATTCATCCCCGGTGCCATCGCCATCGCGTCACTCAGCTCGAACCGGAACGGCCATTCTGAGGGCACAGGCACACGCAAAATCGCCAGCGGCATCTTTGGCCGCGGGTTTGGCCCACTGGCTGCCCGTGCGAACACAAACAATGTATCGCCCTTGGCTATCTTGTTTGCAAGCGCAGGCGCTAGTGCCACTTCGCCGGAAACAACCTTGCCAGGAGCTTGTGGTGACGCCGCGGGTGACGCAGGTGACGCGAGTGACGATGGAGGCGTAGGGGTAGACGACGGCGGATTTATCGCAGCTTGGGCTGGTGGAACGGCGCCAGCCTGACCAGTCTTAATTTCTTTAATGATCGATGACACCTGCGCCGCGTCGTCAGACTCTTTCGGCAATACGGCGAGGAGACGTTCCCAGTACTTCAACGACTGCGCTTTGTTACCCGCACGCATCTCTGCGGTTCCGGCTAACGCAAGCGCCTTCATATTCTTCGGATCGACCTTTAACGCACGCTGGGTGAGCTCCATCGGTTTGCCGGCGAAGTTACCGTCCTGCACCATCACCTGCACGTCGGCGTAATCAGCGAGTAACTGGGCGTCGTTTGGCGTGATTGCCAAAGCACGCTCAAACGCCTTCGCCGCCGCGCCCCACTGCCCAAGCGCGTTTTGTGACCGCGCCAGCAGAATCCACCCCTTTGGGTCCTCCGGATTGGCTTCCATTTTTTTGGCCAGATTTTCGACCAACGCGAGCACTTGCTTCTCCGACATCGGGGCATTGGGATCGGCGCGCGGATCGGCATTCGGATCGGCATTTGGGGCCGTACTGGCAGCGTTGTTCTGCGCCACCATCGCCGCCGCTTGTCGCGCATCATGCGCGCCCAAGAAAACGTAGCCAAACATCGACGTTCCCACCACCAAAATAGAAAGCACAACCGCTAGTATCCACGGGCGTTTTGCGGCTTTTCCGCCTGAAGATGCCCGTGTTTGCTCGGGTTTATCCGAATCTAGCTCGCCCGCTAGACGACTGCTCAACTCTTCGATAACGGCTTCACGTTCGGCGCCGGTGATTAAACCGCGCGCGTAATCGGCCTCAACTTCGCGGCGCTGCACTCGAAAAGCTTCGAGATTGCTCGCCTCCGTCGATGGGGAATTTGAACCCGTTTTGGAGCGCAGCAAGGGCCAACATACAAAGATGACGGCAACCAGCAACATTGAGGCGGCGAACGCGAAGAACATGGGGCGGCAACTTATTGAAGACGTAGGCCATCATTATAGCGATGCCGCCTAGCGGGACCTGGCTCCCGGTCGCCTTATTGTGTTGGCGAACGCGCGTACAATCCTGCCATGAATATACAGCCGACTAACACGCCATTCACCAATGGCGCAAAGCTGCTTGCCAGCCTCTTTTTATGCACGACTTTTTGTGCAACAGCGATGGCGCAGAGCTCAGATGCCACCAGTGAAAAGCCCGCCAGTAAACTTACTCTTGGCCTTTATCATTTTTCTGAAACCGGGTATGCGAGTGATATCAACCTGCGTAACACGGGTGACTACGGTGATGTCTGGCTCGGTTACTACCAATCCTCAAA
>JACMOJ010000246.1 GCA_014378085.1 Burkholderiales bacterium
ATGCCCTGATTGAGCGCCATGGCCTGATTGCCAATGGTAGACATCGCGCGCTTGCCGATGCTCAGCTCATCCACCAATTCTGGGATATCGTCAAAGCAACCCATCCCGCAGACCGCCTCGCCCATGTTGTAAAAGAACTCACCGCGCGACCCAGCCTTCCTTCGAATATCGACCCCGCCATCATCGACCAGTTGCCGGATACGCCGGGAGTCTATCTTTTCTATGGCGAGAATTCATTGCCGCTGTATATCGGCAAAGCAATGGACCTGCGAAGGCGGGTGTTATCGCATTTCGCTGCCGACCACAGTTCACCCAAGGAGATGAATCTCACACGCCAGATACGGCGTATCGAGTGGATCAGGACAGGTGGCGAAGTGGGCGCACTCCTTAAGGAGTCAGCGCTGATCAAGAAATTGCAGCCGACCCACAATCGTAAATTGCGGTGTCACAGCGAGCTGTGCACGATTTCTTTGATCGATCGCGGCTTTGGATATTTCAGTCCTGAAATTGTTTATGCGCGCGATGTTGATTTTGGTGGGCACTGCAAACTCTACGGACTCTTCAAATCAACAAAAGACGCCACCAAGAAGCTTGTCACCCTGGCGGCGAAGTACGGGTTTTGCCACGTCGCTCTAGAAATTGAAAAGCGCAGTCCGGCAGAGCCCTGTTTTGGTTTTCAGCTGAAGAAATGCAAAGGCGCATGTGTTGGTCAGGAGCCGTTGATCGCGCACAGCATGCGGCTCGTTCAGGGGCTGACAAAGTTGCGGTTGAAAACCTGGCCATTCGACGGTCCGGCGTATCTGGAAGAAGGCAACGAGGTGCTACTCATCGACAAGTGGTGCTTCCTGGGTGTTGCGGGGTCGGCGGCGGAATTGGCCGGAAATCTAGAAACCCGCGGGCCGCAGTTTGAGCGCGACACTTATCGCATCCTATCGAAGGTCGTGGGCAATATGCGACCAAGTGTGAAGCCCGGGTAACCCGCAAAGAAGTGGCTCGCTCCAAGGGCGGCGTTAGCATGTTGGGGCTGCTTACCGCGTTGTTCATCCACGTGGCAATCTTGCTTGTTTCAAGCTGAGTCGGTACCAGGCCCGTCCTTGAGCACATCAAGGGCCTAGATTTTTGGCCTCGGTAAAGGGATTAGGAAAAGCGGCGCTGATGAAATGTTTGGAATCGTTCTTTGCGGCTGAGATTGCGCGTCTCTATTGTGCCGCCCACAAAAACGTTCACTCTTTGCACCTTGTAATTCGGGCCGAAGATCATTGACTTAAGGATTGAAACTCCTTAGCCTCATTCGTTCAGTGGCGTTCACTTCTCAGCCTGTTGAACGAATTGATTTCGATGAATTTTGCGGTGGAAGCGACCTCACGTCATGATCAACAAAATTACCGCGTCGGTGGCCGAGGCGCTGGCGAATAACAAAGATGGTGCCACCGTTATGATCGGCGGCTTCGGTGGTGCCGGGCAGCCTGCGGAATTGATTGAAGGATTGATTGCGCAGGGCGCCTGCAAACTTACCGTGGTAAACAACAATGCCGGCAACGGTGAAACGGGCCTGGCCGCGCTGCTCAAAGCAGGGCGGGTAAAAAAGATCATCTGCTCGTTTCCGCGCCAGTCAGATTCGCACATATTCGATGGGCTCTATCGCGCCGGCAAGCTTGAACTTGAGTTGGTGCCGCAAGGTAATCTTGCCGAGCGTATTCGCGCAGCCGGCGCGGGCATCGGTGCGTTCTACTCGCCGACCGGCTATGGAACGGAATTGGCGAAGGGGCGTGAAACCCGCGAGATCAACAGCCGCATGTACGTGCTCGAAATGCCCATCCACGCCGATGTCGCGCTGATCAAAGCCGAGGCTGGCGACCGATGGGGCAATTTGGTATATCGCAAAGCCGCGCGCAATTTCGGCCCGATCATGGCGAGTGCGGCGAAGGTAACGATCGCGTCGGTACACGATATCGTCGAACTGGGCGGCCTTGATCCCGAGGCCATTGTAACGCCGGGCATCTTTGTACAACGCATTGTCAAAGTGCCGCGTCGCGTCAGCGGAGCCCCCGGCTTGGGTAAGGAGGCCGTATGAACAAGTGGAATCGTGATCAGATGGCGGCGCGCGTGGCTAGGGATATTCCCGAGGGTGCCTATGTCAATCTGGGTATCGGCTTGCCGACGATGGTGGCCAACCACCTGCCGAAGGACCGTGAAGTTTTCCTGCACAGTGAAAATGGCATCCTCGGCATGGGGCCTGCCCCTGCGCCTGGCGAGGAAGATGACGACCTCATCAATGCTGGTAAGCAACCCGTAACGCTACTGCCGGGTGGTGCGTTTTTTCATCATGCCGATTCCTTCGGCATGATGCGTGGCGGGCATCTGGATATCTGCGTACTCGGCGCATTCCAGGTTTCGGTCAATGGCGATCTGGCCAACTGGCATACCGGGGCGGCTGATGCGATTCCGGCGGTCGGTGGGGCGATGGATCTGGCTATCGGCGCGAAAAAAACCTATGTGATGATGGAGCATCTCACCAAGAGCGGCGAGAGCAAGCTTGTCGACGCGTGTACTTACCCGCTGACGGGCATCGGCTGTGTGAGCCGCGTTTATTCGGACCTTGCGGTGATCGACATCACGGCCAGCGGTTTGCAGGTTGTCGATATTGTTGATGGTCTCTCGGTCGAGCAACTTCAAACGCTCAGCGGCGTTTCGCTGAGCCGGAAAACTAATTTCAGTGTTTGAGCACACATGATCGACGCCCACGTTTGCGACGCCGGTCGAACACCCTTCGGCCGCTATGGAGGTGCATTTTTCAGTGTTCGACCAGATGATCTTGCCTCGCTCCCGATCAAAGCGCTAATGGATACCAACAAGCCTGTCGATTGGTCGGCACTTGATGACATCACCTTGGGCTGTGCCAATCAGGCTGGCGA
>JACMOJ010000247.1 GCA_014378085.1 Burkholderiales bacterium
CACACGTCCAAAAACGTTACAGTCCTTAGCGTCGCGAACATTGCCCTCCAGACGGTCTTGCAAGTAATGGCGCAACCGTGGATTAGTCGTCAGTTTGGATGGCTTGGGTCTTTTGGCAAGCAGCTCTGCCTTCCACTGCGCAACCGAAGCGCGGTACTCAAGTCGACCACCACGCGTTGCAGCGTTACGTGTTGGTTCCCGCGAAACCGTTGATGGGTTGCGTCCGATACGGCGCGCAATCTCTCGTACCCCGACACCCTGGCACGAAAGTAGTCCGATCTCTTCTCGCTCTACGAACGACAAATACCGCCCGGATATCGGGCTCAACATGGAAAGTGGCATGCCTCCTATGCGACGGAACCAGCGCGTGCCTACTGCCTGCGACACGCCGACCGCCTTTGCAGCCTTCTCATTTGTAATGCCTGTCGCGATTTGCTCCCAGAATCGCCGCTCGGTTTCCCGCCGATGCGACGGTGCACCTGGCGAGCCCATTGCTCCTCGCCCCGTCAACTTATACATCCACCCCGCTGGTCGTCTTATAAACACCTCCTCGATTAAGGGTGTTGCGACGACCGATTGAATCCGCCCTACACATCAGCACCGGTTGTCGTGCAACGCAACTATGATCTCGAACGTCAGGAACGCTGGCACCGTGAACGCTGGCACCGTGAACAATGGCGTCGCGAGGAGTTGCGGCGTGAGCATTGGCGCGACGAACGTGGTGAGCGACGCGCATGGCGTCACGGTCATGACGACGACTGATCTTGGCAACGCCCTTTTTGTTGACGATCGTGTAGCTGCCGACTGAAAGCAGTAGGAAATGCCTTCCAGGTTTTGCGATGCCAAGGCTGCTGTGCAAAGCCTTCAGCCGGCTGCCGCCGTGCGTTTGTTGGCGACTGTCGTGTGTGCGCCCCCCTGCGAAAAATCCAGTGCAACGTCAAGGGGCTCAATATCACTGCAGCTGTCATGTCAGCGAGTATGCGCAGTTGCAGGCGTAACGCTGTCGATCAATTCGATCCGACATGTCTGGATATCTGGGCCACAACATTTTGCTGGCTACCGTACAGACATCTCGACGGTGTGGGTGCACGCCCCTCGCTTTGCCTTGCGCATCACTGCGCACTCCCCATTGGGACTCCCATGACTGAAGACGAAATTCGCCGCGATGCATTCGCCATGCCGTTCCACAGCCCGGCCTTTCCACCGGGGCCGTACCGCTTTGTTGATCAGGAATACCTGATCATTACTTACAGAACCGATCCGGAAAAATTGAGAAAGTTGATCCCGGCACCGCTCCAAATGGCGGAACCGGTCGTGAAATATGAATTCATCAACATGCCTGACTCGACTGGCTTTGGCCACTATTGCGAATCAGGTCAAGTAATTCCGGTAACGCTCGATGGCGTCGCGGGCGGTTACGTCCACAGTATGTACCTCAACGATCATCCGCCGATCGCGGCGGACCGAGAGCTGTGGGGCTTTCCAAAAAAGCTCGGCGACCCTGAACTGCGGGTTCACAAAGACACCCTAACCGGCACGCTCGATTACAGTGATTTTCGGATTGCCACCGGCACCATGGGTTTCAAACACAAAGCGATTGATTGCGATGCCATTGCCAAATCGATGGCGACACCCACCTTCTTGTTGAAGATCATTCCCCATGTCGATGGTACGCCGCGCATATGCGAACTAGTCCAATATAACCTGACGGATATTACAATCAAGGGCGCCTGGAGCGGACCTGGCGCCCTGCAACTGAATCCGCATGCGCTGGCCCCGGTGTCAGACCTGCCCGTGCTCGAAATCATTTCAGCAGTACACATCATGGCGGATCTGACATTGCCGCTAGGAACAGTCGTTCACGACTATTTACTTAAAACGAGAAACGGATAAGACATGCTTTTAAAAGACAAGGTTGCCGTCATCACTGGTGCGGCAAGTGGAATCGGCAAGGAAATCGCGCTTGAATATGCAAAAGCGGGTGCCCGGGTCGTGATAGCTGACCTGTTACTCGATGCGGGTACGCTGGCTGCACAGGAAATCCAGCAAGCTGGCGGAACAGCGATGGCGGTTGCAATGGATGTGACCAATGAAGCGCAAGTCGACAAAGGAATTGCCGACGCGGTTGCAGCATTTGGCGGCATCGATATTTTGATCAGCAACGCGGGCATTCAGATCATCAGCGCCGTTGTGGATTTGCCACTGGATATCTGGAAAAAAATGCTCGCAATTCATCTGGATGGCGCATTCCTCACCACGCGTGCGTGCATGCGTGAAATGATCAAGAGTGGCAATGGTGGCGCGGTCATCTATATGGGATCGGTCCATTCGCACGAAGTGTCACCGTTGAAGGCACCCTACGTGGCAGCCAAGCACGGCTTGATCGGATTGGCAAAAGTGGTCGCCAAGGAAGGCGCTAAAAACAACATTCGCGCCAATGTCATATGCCCTGGTTTTGTCAGGACACCGCTGGTGGAAAAGCAAATACCGGAGCAAGCCAAGGCGCTCGGCATGAGCGAAGCGGATGTGATTAAAAATGTGATGCTGAAAGAAACTGTCGATGGCGAATTCACGACATCGCAAGATGTCGCCCAGACCGCAATCTTTCTAGCATCGTTTCCGTCGAATGCGCTGACCGGTCAGTCGATCGTGGTCAGCCATGGCTGGTTTATGCAATAGTTTTGTATCCGCAACGAGGGAACGCATGCCCTTCGTTGCGTATTCTCAAACAACGACTCGCGGACCTAGTTCGTGCACGACAATGGCACTCTGGTCCTTGACCGCCGCCAGCCACCCTGCCTGTGCAATCCCACGCGTCGCGTCGCGATAACCTTGTTCCCAGCGCCACTCGATGGAGCCCTTGGAAAAGTTGATATCTTTGCCGGCCATATGCCAGTCTTGTCCGCCGTATTCAAGTCGAACGATATGCAAGGTAGTATCGTGTCCCAATGCCGCCAGCACATCTTTGCCTAGCTCGCTTTTCAGCTTGGCAGGCAATTTGTTATACAAGGTGCGAACGGTGCGCTGCAAATTATGCAAGCGAACATAGGACTCGATATGACGTGTTGAGCGGGACGCGAACATCACATCTTTCTGTCGTGTTTGGACTTCATCCGATGTCGTTGGCTCGGGACCATCAGCGCTCCACAGGTCGACCATGAAACATAAGGTGTCGACCGGTGGTTTATCGTCCAAAACCGTCTCCAGAGGCGTATTCGAATACAACCCCCCGTCCCAATACAAGTCACCATCAATGCGCACCGGTGGGAATCCGGGCGGTAGTGCGCCACTGGCCATTATGTGATTGACACCCAGCGGTTGATGAAGGCTATCGAAACTCACAAGCGTACCCTGCGTTACTTTAACGGCATTGACACTGAGCCTGATACCGCCCGGCGCATTCAAATAATCAAAGTCGATCAGTTCATTCAGCGTTACCGCTAGTTCCGCGGTGTCGTAATAGCTTGCCTCCTCCGGTGCGACAGCAAGACCGGCCGGGAACAGGCTCATTTTCCGGGGTGCGAAAAAACCTTTGATGCCACTGACCGTTGCGTTCACGGTGGAGAGCCAGGTATTGAATTTTCGCGCTGTGTCGACGACCTTGTTCATGTCGTAGCTATCGCTTTGTGCGACACGATCCCAGAACGCGCGAAGGCGCGACACCCTGTTCTCAGGAAAATTTCCAGCAATGATCGCCGCATTGATAGCACCGATCGAGGTGCCAACAACCCAATTGGGTGCAAGGTTATGCTCCTGCAAAGCCTGATAGACGCCCGCCTGATACGCGCCAAGCGCACCGCCTCCCTGCAATACGAGCACGATGCGGTTTGGCAGAGTGGCGTTGGCCGTAGATTCTTTTGTCGTCATAAGTGAAAAGTAAAAAGGATATCAAGGAGACCGAGTTGGGCTTGTTGCGTAGGCTCGTCATCCGGCAGGACGGCGCCAAAGCTCCCTACTCGGCAATTCTAAAATCAGAAATTTTCCAGGCGCGTCGTCAGCATCCTGTGCGTGCCATCAATGCGTGAGTCGGATTGCGCTGGCCAAACCGTTCGCTTCGCGTGTACGGCGATTTGTCACCTAGAACCGCGCGTAGCACAGCTGCTAGATGATACTCAATTCCTTGGAAGTTATGTTTCCGAACTCCAGACTGACGGTTTTATCTAGACAGACCGGAACAATCTTGGAGTTTAACAATTAGCGCGAATTGATACGCAAATTTCAATTATTAAGGAAAAGGCGCACGTTATGACCGGCGCCGCAAAGCACGGCGTGCACTGCATCGCCCAACGCGCCCTGCACCGCGATCACCGCGGCCGACGATGGCAACGTCAGCATCATGCAGTGTCAAAGTTCTCCCTCTCCTTCCATGCAAACGGCAGCCGCAAAGCTGAGGTGGCAGAGGGTATCAAACGGCCACCATCACCGCAAACTTTGGCAGCGTAGTCGGTCACGGTTGACAGGGCCCAAATAGCCTTACAATGAATTGTAGGCTGTTTCAGAATGTCGGCAGTCAGCCGGACGTGGACTGTCGTGTATAGTCGGGAAGATGCGGGCCGAACTGCGTACGAGAGGCAACCGCGAAAGGTTGCGAGGACCGGTCGCGGCCTTGGCAGAAAGGAATTGCTCTACAAAGGCGGGGAACACTTTCCGCATAGACCAATTGCACATGGTGGGCCTTGATCGCAGGTGCGGCCGCTGCGAATCTGCCCCGACGCGAGTGGCCAGTTGACTTTTTTGGAATGAGAATGCTTGGACTTGACCTACGCACTGCCCGAGTAGTGTGGACAACTTTTATTATTGCGCTGGCCCTTTTTCTGGTGTACGTTGCGCGCGGATCGTTAATGGTAGTAGTTTTCGCGATTCTGTTTAGCTATCTGCTTTATCCGATCATCGGCTTGATCGAGCGTCTGGCGCCAAAACGGTTTCCACGCCCGCTCGCCATCGTCATCGGTTTTTCACTTTTCATTAGTGTCTTTGGCATTGCCGTGGCCGTCTTTGGAACCCAGATCGTCGACGAAGCAAGCCGCCTGGGCCAAAAAATTCCCGATCTGATAAAAGATCCGCAAGCGGCGAGCAAATTTCCACTGCCGCATGTGTTGGAGCCGCTGCGGGCGCGCATTATTATTTACATTCAAAACCAATTGCAAGATGGCACTGGGAAGGCGTTGCCAATGGCTAGGCAAATCGGTACCAGTGTGCTGCATGTGGCAGGCAACCTTATTTACATCGTACTAGTGCCCGTGTTGAGTTTCCTGCTAATTAAAGAAGGGCCCGGCATTCGCGTCGCGCTTCTATCTTGGATGAGCATCCGTCAAAACACGCTGTGGGCAAATATCATGGACGACCTCAGTTTTACCTTGTCGCGTTATGTGCGGGCATTGCTGCTGCTGTCGCTCGCAACCTTGATCGCTTACGGCACGGCATTTAGCTTGCTAGGCGTCCCGTATGCATTGCTACTTGCTGCGCTCGCTGCCGTGCTGGAATTTATTCCCTTTGTCGGCCCGCTCGCGGCACTGGTGATATCGGTTCTCATCGCTGGTCTTACCGGGTACGATCATCTAGCATTGTTGTTCGGGCTAATTGTGTCGTACCGGGTGTTTCAGGACTATGCACTCGGCCCGTACCTGATGAGTGAAGGGGTGGAAGTCTCACCGCTGCTGGTCATCATTGGCCTGCTTCTTGGCGATGAGATCGGCGGCGTCACCGGCATATTTCTGTCGGTGCCGGTCATGGCAGCATTGAAAATCGTGGTTCAACGCGCAAGGGCTTCACAAATCGCCGCGCCGATTGTGGTCGATACTGCGTGATCGCGGATAACCCTTTAGCAGCTCTGTTTCGGGCTTAACGAGCAGGCTGGCACGCTGGTGAGCTTGGGGTTCGAGGTGAATGGAACGGAAAATTGGGTTAAGGCGTTGGCGCCACCTTCAAGTATTGGTACAGGGTCTCTCGACTGATGCCGAACTCACGCGCTAGCGTTGATTTCGGCTCGCCGGCACCAGCGCGGCGGCGCAGCTCGACAATTTGGTCGTCCACCAGCGCTTTCTTGCGGCCGCGGTAGGCGCTGCGCTGCTCTGCCAATGCGATTCCTTCGCGCTGCCGCTCGCCGATCAAGGCCCGCTCAAACTCCGCGAACGCCCCATGACCGACAGTAGCAAGTTCGCCATCGGCGAATCTTTGCCAGCGAAGCTCAGGCATTCCTTGACGAATTCGATTCGTATTCCGCGCTTGGTCAACGTCTGCACTAGCCGGCGTAGATTGTCCAGGTTGCGCGCCAGACGGTCCATGCTGTGCACGACTACCGTGTCGCCTTCGCGCGCGAACGACGGCAAGGCGTCGAACTGCGGACGCTGTGTGTCTTTGCCCAAGGCCTTATCGGTGAACAGCCTGTCCACTTGGACCTAATCGAGCTGACGTTCTGGATTTTTATAAAAACTGCTGACCCGGACATAATCAATGCGTTGACCTCGCAAAAAGTGCCTCCTTATCAGGATGTGTCAAGAAAGACGCCATGACCGTTCAAGGCACATGTCAAGTAATTGCGTTACCGACCCTATCCTGGCGAATTGCACTTTGGTCTTCTGGGATCAGGTTAGGGCATAGCTGCATCTGGAGCGCTCAGCCTGTCGCGGCATAAGCGCTCTAGATGGAGGCAGCTCGCATCTG
>JACMOJ010000028.1 GCA_014378085.1 Burkholderiales bacterium
GACGGTCGCGTTCTGCGGCTGACTGAGGTCGGACGTGTGGTGTTAGGCTACGCGGAAGGTATCTTCAACCTCGGCAGCGAACTGCTCTCGGCGGTGCACGGTGGCGAGGGGCAAACTAGCCAGGCCTTGCGCATCGGCGCGGTGGCCACGTTGTCGCGCAACTTTCTTGAAAATCTGTTGCGCCCGGTGCTTGGCGATGACACGCTGCAATTGGTGCTGGAGTCAGCGAGTCTTGAGGAGCTACTTGAACGCCTGCGTATCCACAAGCTCGATCTAATTTTATCTAACCGTCCCGTCGCACCCGACGGTCAACAATCATGGCGTTGCAAACGGATTGCCCGGCAGCCGGTGTGTTTAGTAGGCCCACCGCTGCGACGCAGAGGGCAGTTTCATTTCCCGCAAGATCTCGCGTCGGTGCGGCTACTGCTACCGGGGCGCAGTAGCGATATCCGCAGCCAATTCGAGCTGCTGTGTGAAGACTTGGGCGTCACGCTCCGACCCTACGCTGAAGTCGATGATATGGCGATGTTGCGCCTACTGGCACGCGACTCCGGGGGTGTAGCGCTGGTGCCCGAGGTGGTGGTGCAAGATGAGCTCAAGGCGAGGGTCTTGCAAAAATATTGCGAACTACCGAAGGTGGTCGAGAACTTTTACGCGATTACCACAGAGCGGCAGTTCCAGCCGCAGGCATTAAAACGACTGGTAGCGGGACGCAACATTTAGCGCGCTGTCACCCGCGAGGCTAGCCCTTTTGGTCGTATGACTTAAATCGACTGACATCTTTGTCACGCAGCGCCGCGTGCTTGGTCTTGCGACCCGTCACGCGTTTTCGCCACAGGTCGAACGAGCTTCGCTTCAAATTGCTGCGCATCAGTTGAATCACCGCCGCTTCGTTCAGCCCAAACTGCGTTTCGATCGCCTCGAACGGCGTGCGGTCTTCCCACGCCATTTGAATGACACGGTCGGTTGCTTCAGCCGTTAATGCTTGTTGCGTCATTGCACCCTTTTCAGCGCCCAAACAGGCCGCTCAGTTTGTTCACCGCGTCTTTCGCATCCTTGGAGTGAATCGGCAAAGATTACCCCGTTCTCGTGTGAACCGCAGATCCCCCAATTCGGCGAGGGTGCAAACTGCGGGACTAACTACGGATCAACCCGCTCGCGCAAAAAGCTGGCGAACCGCGGCACGCCGTTTTTTGTCAGTTCACGGTAGCGGTATGTCACTATTGCACCCACTGCCGGCGGCGATTTCCGTACCGCGTCGGAGAATCCGGTACCCAAACGAAACACAATGCCTTCCGGCGTTTTGACTTCGAGCGCGCCCAACATGGCGGCAAACTTCCCCTCCCCCGCAATGTGGCGCAGCACGGTGGCTTCGGCATCTTGTTCAAGCTTCACCTTGATCAGGGCGTCGCTGCGTCCGGCCTTAAATGGCGCGTCGGCCAAATGCAACATCAACCCTTCGCCGCCGCCCTTCACCACTTCAGCAAGCTTAAGTTTGAGCGCCTGGCGGCCGCCCACGCGGAATTGCTCAACCGCCTTAAGCTGCGCAAAGTTTGCACTCGCGACCACCCTTTGTATGCGCCCAACGCGCTCTTCAAAACTCCCTGTACCATTCGGCTGCTCAAAAATCAGGTAGCTGACCTGCCGCCACTCGTCATCAATCGGCACCAATTTACGGACAATGCCAGAGACCAGATCAAACTTCCCCCGCGCGATCCACAGTTCACCATCGAGCGGCGTGGTCGGCAGCTTGGTAAGAAACCAGCGCGGGGCATTCACCACATTGCCGCTCCGAAAACGGAGTACGCTGCCATCCCACACAGCACGCACACCGTCGTATTTTTCGCTAACCAGATACTTGCTGACGTCGATGTGAGGCGCCAGCACATTGGCCAGCGGAATGTCGGGAGGAATGACGGGCGGGCGGGCCTTCTGCGCTGTCGGCGTGAGAGGAAGCGGGTTTGGGTCGGCGACCCCACTCGCGAACGAGGCGGCTGACTGCCACAACAAAAATCCAGCCAAGAAGACGGCGACTACGGGGCTACCAACGATGTGCGATTTGGGCGCGCATGATCTTTGCCCCAATTTCAATCTAAATCTCAATCTAAATCTCAATCCCAATCCTAATCCTAATAAATCCGTCAGACGCATGAATGTCACCATATTCGATTCAAGATGCGGACGAGTTTAACCGCTGCACGGCGGGGTGATGAGTCGCGTGGCAGTGAACGCTGTCAGGCAGCTGCCGCTTGGCCAGTCCCCGACGGCAAATTAGAAAGCAGTATGGCCGCGCCTGAATACGGGCTCAATTCGCTTTTGCATACAATCGTGGCAGAATGAAGCACGATTAATAAGGTGTCAAAAACCGGCCGGATTGCGGGCCTAAGACGCCAACCACTAGGGACCTCGATGGACAAGCTGAAAGCACTTTGGAAAAAGTACTTCTCATCCGTCAATGCGGTAATCCGTGCATCGCTTGGATTGACCGTCGTATTTCTGTTTTCACTCTTCTATGCCCTCAATGAGCCGGTAAAGCTCCTGCAGAACATCGAGTGGCAGGCCTACGACACCAAGCTGCGGGCCACTATGCCCAACAAGATCGACCCGCGCATTGTCATCATCGACGTTGATGAACGCACGTTAGCCACTGAAGGACGCTGGCCGCTTGCGCGAGATAGATGGGTCGCGCTCTTGGAAAACGGCTTCGACAAATACAAACTGAAAGTTATGGGCTTCGACGTGCTGTTTACCGAGCCTGACACTAGCTCTGGTTTGGCAAAACTCGATGAATTGGCAAAAGGGCCATTCAAAAACAACGAAGACTTCCAGAGCAAGTTGCGCGAGCTGCGACCAAAACTTGACTACGACCAGCTATTTGCCGACTCGATCAAGAAGTACCCGGTGGTGCTGGCCTTCGCTAGCAGCAACGATCGCAGCAAGTCACTTGAAGGCCTCAAACTCGGCGTGCTTCCCCAGCCAACGTTTAATCAGACGACGTTTGGTAACCGGCCTTTTATTTCACAGATCATCGATGGCTACAGCGGCAACCTGCCACAGTTCCAAGCTAACGCCGCCGCAACAGGGCACATCCTGCCTGCGATTGACCCTGACGGCATCCTGCGGCGTGTGCCGATATTTATCCAATATGACGGCGGGTACTACGACTCATTGTCTATCGCAACATTTAGAACGTTTCTTGACAACGCGCCGATGAAAATCGTGCCGCGTGAATCAGAAGGTGATGACGTGAATCGCTTTAAACACGTGGTCATCGGCAATTCGGCACCGGTACGCATGGATGCGATGGGAACAGCACTCATCCCCTACTTGGGAAGAAGCCCGATGTTTCGTTACATTTCGGCGACTGACATCATGCAGGGCAAACTCAATCCGGGCGAACTGGCGGGTAAGATTGCCATCGTTGGCTCATCCGCACAGGGCTTGTTCGATTTACGCGCCACACCGGTGGGTGAGGTTTATCCCGGCGTGGAAACCCACGCCAATATGATCATTGGTTACATGGATAACACCATCAAGACCAAACCATTATTTGAGATGACAATCAGCGTCATCATCGTAATGCTGATCGGCATCCCGCTCGCGCTTGCGTTGGTGAAATTAGATCCGCTATGGTCGACGCTGACGGTCATCGGCACCGCGCTTGCCTACCTCGGCATCAACCTCTACTACTGGGGGGAAAATCTGGTGTTGCCGCTGGCGATTCCGCTGCTCGTTATCTTGACGCTGTATCTGCTCAACATGGCCTACGGCTTCTTTGTCGAAGCACGTAGCAAGAAAGCCATCACTGGAATCTTCGGCACCTATGTTCCGAAAGAGCTGGTCGATGAAATGGCGAAGAATCCTAACGCCTACACCACCAAAGGTGAAACGCGCGAAATGACGGTGCTGTTCTCCGACGTACGCAGTTTCACCACGATTTCAGAGGGCTTGTCCGCCACGGAACTGACCGCGCTGATGAATGCGTACCTCACTGAGATGACCAAAACCATTCAGGCCGACCGAGGCACCATCGATAAATATATCGGTGACGCCATCATGGCTTTTTGGGGTGCGCCGCTGAAAGACCCGCAACACGCGGCGAATGCGTTGCGCTCGGCAATGGCAATGCAGCAGCAGCTCCAAGACATCGCGCCGGACTTTATCAAACGTGGCTGGCCAAAGCTGGAAATTGGTGTCGGCCTGAACTGTGGCCCCATGAACGTGGGTGACATGGGCTCCGCATTCCGCCGCGCCTACACCGTGATGGGGGACGCGGTAAACCTAGCGTCGCGCTTGGAAAGCCTAACCAAAGAGTATGGTGTCGGCATTCTCGTTTCGGAAAACATCGTCGCCGCCGTGCCCGGCATGATTTATCGCGAGCTCGACCGCGTGCGTGTGAAGGGCAAGTTGGAACCGATCACGATCTACGAGCCCATCGGCGAACAAGGCAAAGTCGTTGAAACCACCGTAAACGAGATCGATCGCTTCCACCGAGCGCTAGAGAGCTTCCGCCATCAGCGCTGGGACGAAGCCGAGCAGACCATCGCCTCACTTTCCATGGCCGATACCGGACGCAAGGTGTATCACATGTATCTTGAGCGTATTGCGGCGTTGCGCGCGAATCCGCCCGGCAAAACCTGGGACGGCGTGTTTACGTTTACGACGAAGTAAACGCGATTCACGCACGCTGAAAGTCGTTTATTGACGGGCGTTTTCAGGCATTTTTTCTTGCAAATGCCCGCCAGCAGTAGAGTTTGGCGAAATTTTTCGATTGCGTTTGGCCGCTAGCCTGCCACCGATAATGTCGGCATGAATTCTTCCGCCTCCGCCCCCGCCCACGCCCACGCAGACGTTAGCGCCGCGCCTACCGTAAACCCGGCAAACCACGCAAACGACACAAACACCATCCACTATCCGCACGAAAATCCGCCTGCGCCGGGCGAGGCGATCAAAGTCGCAGACGGCATCTATTGGATCAGGATGCCGCTACCGTTTGCGCTGAACCACATCAACCTGTGGCTGCTGGAAGACCACGACAACGATGGTGATGGCTGGACCATTGTCGACACCGGCTACGGCGTCGAGGCCACTCACGCACTTTGGCAGCAGCACTTCGGCGCAATCATGGGCGGCCGTCCGGTCAAAAAAATGATCGTGACGCATTTCCATCCAGACCACGTTGGTTGTGCCGCGTGGCTAAACGAAAAAACCGGCGCGCCGCTGTATATGACCACCTCTGAGTACCTGTCTGCCCACGCCGCCGCGCAAGACTTTGCCGGCTTTGATCGGGCCAACTCCGAGGCGCTCTTCATCGCTCACGGTCTCGCCCGTGCCCGCCCTGACTTTGCGGAGGCACAGAAGGCTAGGACAGAATCGTATCAGCGCGGCGTGCCGACCGTTCCTACCCGCTATCGGCGGCTGATGGAACACGATGTACTCACCATCGGCAAACGCGAGTGGCGCATCATCACCGCATTTGGACATGCACCGGAACACGCCTGTTTGTTTTCAAGCGACGGCAATGTCCTTATTTCCGGCGATCAAGTACTGCCGCGTATCACCACCAACGTCGGTGTGTGGGGCAACCAGCCAGAAGCCAATCCGCTTGCGCAGTTTTTATCCAGCATGGATAAATTTAGACCGTTGCCGGCCGACACGCTTATCCTCCCGTCACATGATCGCGTCTTCACTGGATTGCACACAAGGCTGGACCAGCTCGAAGCGCATCACGCACAGCGGCTGACCGAACTCGCTGCCGCGCTCGATACCCCAAAGACGGCGGCGGAAATCCTGCCGGTGCTGTTCCGGCGTCCGCTCGATCAACATCAACTCGTGTTTGCGATTGGTGAAGCCATCGCGCACCTGCACTACCTTTGGTATTCCGGTCGCGCGATTAGGTTGCAGGACAAAGATGGGCTCTGGGTGTTTCAAAAAACATAGGTTGCAGTTCGGGCGTGGTGAGTTGCTGTACTCATTGCGTCATGCAGACTGCGACGTCTAGCCAACTACCGGTGCGCCCATTTCCGCAAAGCCGCGGGTTAACGTTTAAATTGAAGCGCGAGTCGACAGCGCTCATAATTTGCGCTCCATGAAGCGCCATCCACTGTGAAATTCCGAAGGAACTTCCACGCCTTCATAGGCGGCACAGTCGGCGAATCCATTGGGCTCGTAAAGGCGATGCGCGGACTTCATGAAATGACCGGTATCGAGGCAAACACGCTGATACCCAAAGCTTCGCGCATCCGCGAGAAGCCGACTAAATATGAGCTCGCCGAGTTTCTGCCCGCGGAACTCCGGGCGGATATAAATGCGTTTGATTTCCGCAACGCCATCACGAAGGAATCGAAGTCCGCCCATGCCGGCGAGGCGGCCGTCTACTTTGACGAGGTAGAAGATTCCCTTAGGAGGCGGGGCGCCACAGACTTTATCGATGACCGTCGGGACATATTCACTCGCGGTCATGCCAACGATGTCGTCGGCAGTCACCGCGAATAGCTTCTCGATTTCCGCGAACACCCACGACAGGTATTCGACGTTAAGCTCGACAAGTTCAGATCTGTGAGATTCGATGTTGGCGGCGATGAATTCGTGTGTGGTGATCATATGCGCTAGTGCTCCATTGTCATCGCGGGCAGCAGTATCGAGAACGTGGTTCCGTGTAGGTCGCCGTCGTTCACCATCACGCGGCTACTGACCTGCACTTCACCGCCCATGCGCTCAACGACCGTTTTCACAAACACCAGACCCAAGCCGATACCGTCTGTGCGTGGCTGCCCTTCTTGTTCCATGCGTTGAAAGCGTTGAAATAGCTTCGACATGTTTTCAGGCGCAATGCCGAAGCCCTCGTCGGCAACATCAATTCGCCAGCGTGAACCCGCATCGGCGGCGTGCAGTGTCACAGTGGTGGTAGTGTTATCCGGGCTGTACTTGATGGCGTTTGACAACAAATTAATCACCGCGCGGGTCAGCAAATCTTGGTCCCCCAATACCCAGCCTTCCTCGACATCGGCATTGAGCACCACGCGGATAGATTTGCCTCGCGCGGCATCCTCGCCCTCTTCCACCACATCCTGAAGAATGCCTGTCACTTCAATGGGCACAAAGTCCGATACATTGACGCGTTCGGCACGCGCCATCCGCAGAAAATCATCTGCCAGTGTTAAGGTGCGCCGCGCATATTTGCCAACCCGCTCCAGCAACTTTTCAGTGGGGATATGCCCGGGGTCTTCCTTCACTATTTCAAGCAACGTAATGATCGACGCCTGCGGTGAGCGCATGTCGTGCGACAGAAAACGCAGCACTTCATCGCGCCGGCGTTCGGATTCCTTCACTTGCGTGACATCGGCGATGGTGACGATCATGCCGCTGGCCCGACCGTCAAATGTGTACCGCGGCGCGAACTGAACCGCGCAATCGCGCTCGGGGGTGGCATCGATGGTCTTTGCCTCGATCGTGCGAGGTGCTTGCGTCTGGCGCGTCAGATTGTCATTTTCAACTCGCATGAGCGCAGGGAGCATATCTGCCCAAGCGCCCTCTTCTGGTCGCAGCTGCCGCAGCGCGGTCTCCAGCTTCAAACCTTGTAACGGCGCGCCATCTTTTCCCAACAACGTCGCGGCCATGCTGTTGGCGAGCAAAATTTCCCCTTGAAAATCGATCACCAGTGCGGCAGTGGGCAGGCTCTCCAACGTATCCGCCACAAACTGCTTTAGGTTGCGAAGCCGCTCGGTGGCGTATGTGATCGCCACAATTCTTTTCTCGATGAAGTCAGAGATCCTAGCGCTGCTAATAGCGATGTTGTTAGCGCGTGGCGCACTGTCAGCCGTTTCGCCAGCTTGTGGTTGAGCCCGAGACGGTTGCGTCGATGGTAAAAGATCAGGCTCACTTGCAAGACGCGACAACTCGGCGTCAAAGTAGCGTTGAGTTGCCGCCAGTTTTCGCCAGCTCCAGAGCGGGTAGGTACATGTGATCGCAATGAGTGACAGCGCCGGCGCAATCCACACCATCCCCAGTCGAAACAGGACCAGTGTTGACACCACCAACGCCCCCATCGTACCAATTACCACCAACAACGAACGCCCCGGCGTAAGCCATAAAAAACTTGACATCACAACGAGGACAGCAATCATTGCGAGCCCGGCACTGCCGACAGCGTCGAGCTCGCGTATTTCAATACCCTGTGCGATCGCTTGTAGGACATTCGCATGAATTTCCACCCCGGGCATCGCACGATTGGGACCAGTAACCGGTGTCGGAAATTCATCGCCGAATCCACTTGCTGTCACGCCGACAAAGACAATTTTTCCCGCGAATTCAATCGGCAGAATCTCCCCGCGCAGCACACTCACATACGACACGTGACGAAAGTGGCCCGCCGCACCAGCAAATGGAATCAGCATTGGCCGTGAACGCTGCCAAGGCCCTGCGTTCGGGGTCGCGCGCGGCGCCGATGGCGCAGGCGAAACACTCGCCTCGCCAAACAGTCGGCTTTGCACAAGTGCCTCATAGCCCAGCAATCGGTAGTGCGGCAACCCTGCACCTCCCAGCAGAAAGGTTCGTCGCACAATGCCGTCGGTATCGGGCTGGGCGTGAATCTGCGCGAGCGAGATTGCTTTTCGGCCGATCTGCGCCACCGGCACAAGCTCACCGTCGAACACGCCCTCTTGGACACGCGGAATGACCGGCAACACCACATTGCCAGCGCGCGCGATTGCATCACCGAGTACCGCGTCGGCGCGCGGATTCACGTGGTCGGGCTCCGTGAGGATGAGGTCTAGGCCAATCACAGCGGGCTTTGCGGCAGCCAGCCTATCCACCAGCGTGGCATGAATGGCGCGATTCCAAGGCCAACGACCCAGTTGTTCAAGGCTCGCCTCGTCGATACCGACGATAACAACTTCCGAGATGGCAGGCCGCTGCCAGATCTGCATTGAGAGATCGTAGGCCGCCTGATCGACGCGCCCAAACCAATCCCAACGTGCCGCGGCGGCGATACCCAGCCACAGCAACAGCACAATCACTGCCCATTCTCGCCAAACGGAAGATTTCATTTAGCGATTATCGTCCGCTTCGTACGGCGCGTGGCGCGTGGCGAAGGACGAAGGACGAAGGACGAAGGATGAAAGACGAAGGATGAAAGACGAAGGATGAAAAACGAAGGACGAAAGATGAAGGACGAAAAAAGGAGGATGAAAGATGAGGGATGAAGGGCAAGGGACGCGAATACTAGCGGGGTGCCTCACGCTAAAACAAGCCGCTGAACACCTCAACCGCCTCAGTGTCGCTCCATTCCCCCGGCTGCTTGATATTGCCCGGCGATGAACCGTTGCCGACCGCGCGCACCCGCACAAAATAGGTGCCCTTCGGTAACTTGTCTAGCACCAGCGTGCTTTCTGGGGTTACCCGCGTTTGCACTATTTCCTCAAACGCTTCGCGGCGCGAAATCTCAATTTGATAGAAATGGTCGGAGCTGCCCTTCCATTTCAACTGCGACACATTGCCCATCACCACTGGTGTGACCTTCAGTTTCGTGGCGCGAACACTGGCAGATTGCGTATCACTAAACGGCCCTTGTTTGCCGGTTGCGTCGACTGTGGCAACCCGCCAGAAATAGCGGCTGCCAGAATTGGCGATTGGGACACTGAAACTGCTTTTTGTGATGGCCGCCTGATCGATCACGACTGGGGCAAACGATTCGCTGGCGGCAAGCTGCAAACGATAGGATGAGGCTGCCGGGCTAGCCTGCCAGGAAAACGTGGCGTTGCCGGAAGGCATTGAGGCACCACCAATGGGCGAGACCAATCGCGGCGGAAGCGGTCGCGCAGCAATAGAAAAGGACGTCACGCTATCCAGCCCTTCAAGTCCGGCGGGATCAATGGCACGAACACGCAGCTGCAATTGTCCGTCAGGCAAGTCATTCAATTCCACATTCGGTTTTGCGCTTACGGTTTCACCCACCAGCTGGAGAAACGCCCGGTCGAGAGCGACTTGCGCGCGATAGCCGCTGGCACCCGAGACCGCCGGAAACGCGACCGTTAACACCGGTCTTGTTTGTGGCGTCAATAGCGTTGGTAATATCGGCGGGGGCAATAGCTTGACGGGTTCGGACGGCGCTTTATCGGCTTCCACCACGGAGCCAAAGCCCGCATTCAGCGCAAGCGCCCCCGCATTCGGTGTGTTGGTGACGTTGGTAGCGTTGGTGACGCTGGCAACACCCACCGCGCCTTCAATCACCTCACTGAACGCCTTTTTTCCTGTCTCATCTGCGCCCGCACGAAACACCGTGCCGCGAACGCCCATGTTTGACGTCGGTGTACGCACTTCGTACTTGGCCGCGGCATTTTGTTTTGTCACTGCCGTTTCCAAACGCCCGCGCTCCAACCGAACAACTGATTCGCCAACCGTGGTATTGGCTAGCCGACGCGTCCGCTCAAGTTCTACCGTGGACTTCGATTGAATGGTCAGGGTGGAGCCGTCCGCCAGCTTGATGGTGACAAATCCATCGTCTCCGGTACTGATTTTGTCTTTCTCTGCAAGGGTCTGTCCTGACACCAATTTCTGGTTATTCGCCTCGACTTGCCCCCGAACCGCAATCACACTGGCACCTGCAAGCTCTGCTCGCATCGCCGCGACCGGTATCTGAATTTGGTGCCCAACCGGAATCTTGACGGGGTCAACCTTTGGGTTGTACTTCGCCAATAACGTCCAGTTCTTGCGGTCGGCAAGAAAGCGCCCGGCTAATTTCAGAAACGTGTCGCTTTGTTTGGCGGTGTACACGTACAAGCGTTCAGGACTAGCGGAGGCAGCGGCGGTGGCTTTTGCCTTGGCGTCAGTTTTCGCCAACGCGGCGAAACCAACGGATGCCAACCAGATGGGCAGGAGCACCGCAACGACGGCGCTACACGTACGGGCACGACCGAGTCGCATATGGAAAGTTTGGGAATTCAACGGAATCAACCTATGGAAATTCAATCGGCGCAAGACTACGCGCATCCGTCAGCGCGCCAACTAGCACCTCAGCTAACACATCGTTCAGCGCGCAACTAGCGTTTCATCGAAGTGTAATGCCGCGACAGCGACGGCAATCGCGAGAAATGCGCTTGAATTGTCAAACATCGTTAACTTTTGCCGACCCCAACCAACTCAGCGGGCACATTAACTTTTTCGAGGCGGTAGCCGAAGTTGTAAATAGGCGTCAGCCGAAGGCCGCGCGCAGGCCCCAAGTCAAGCTTTTTACGGATACGGCTCATGTGCGTGTCCACGGTGCGCGACTGCACTTCCGCCGAACGGCCCCACACACTTTCTGTAATGTGGCCACGCGAAAGAAGTTGGCCAATATTTTGAAAAAGAAACACCGTCAATTCGAACTCTTTGTCGGTCATTTCAAGCCGAACGCCGTCAACGGCCACCGTGCGATTGGCCAGATCCACTAAATAAGGCGGCATGTCGATATTGGTGGGTTCCGCCCCACGTGACCGCGAACGCCGCAATAACGCATCGACCCGCGCGAGCAACTCGAGCCGGCGGATCGGCTTGACCATGTAGTCATCGGCACCAGCGGCAAGGGCGGCAACAATGTCGGCCTCAGAATCGCGGCTAGTCGCAAATAACACCGGTGCTTCAATTTGCTGCTTTTGACGCAACCAGTGCAACACCTCGGTGCCGGAAAGATCCGGTACGTGCCAATCGAGTAGATACAGGTCAAAACTCTCGCGCCCCGCCTCCCGCACGATTGCTTTGCCTTGCGTGTAGTGGTGCACGGTGTGCCCGGCTGCTTCCAACCACTGCTTTAACGCCGCCCCCACGTCGACGTCGTCCTCCAGCATTGCGATTCTCATTACGGATTTCCTGTTGTGTTGCTACAGTGTTTTTTGAGTAAAAGCGTGGAGCGTTGTTAGCCAATTATTACACCACCCGTTACAGGCCGCAAAACGCTAATGGTATCCGTTAGATTGTAACGTCAGTTTCGCAGTCACAACAACGCCTTCATGGCGCGATCAAGGCCTTCGACTGTCATTGGATACATACGATCTTCCATCATTTGCTGGGTAATCGTCACGGACTGCGTCCACTGCCAATGCGCTTCAGGCGTGGGATTGATCCACGCCGCGTGTTTGTACACATCGAGCAGCCGCTGCAGCCAGACACTGCCGGATTCTTCGTTCCAGTGCTCCACACTTCCACCGGGTTGCAGGATTTCGTACGGACTCATCGTCGCGTCGCCAACAATGATCAATTTGTAATCTTTGCCGTATTTGTTCAGCACATCCCAGGTTGAAAATTTTTCGGCATGGCGCAGCCGGTTATTCCGCCACACGGATTCGTAAAAGAAATTATGAAAATAGAAATACTCAAGATGTTTGAACTCGGTCTTTGCCGCCGAAAACAATTCTTCACAACGACGAATGTACTCATCCATTGAGCCACCCACATCGAGAAACAACAGCACCTTCACACGGTTGTGTCGCTCGGGTACCATCTTGATATCTAAATATCCGGCGTTGTTGGCGGTGGCCTTAATGGTGTGATCCAGATCGAGCTCTTCTTCTGCGCCGCTGCGGGCAAATTTACGCAATCGCCGCAACGCCATTTGGATGTTGCGTATACCGAGCTCGACTTGACTGTCGTAGTCGCGATATTCGCGCTGGTCCCACACCTTGACGGCCGACTTGTTTCGACTTTTGTCTTGGCCGATCCGAATCCCCTCGGGGTTAAATCCATAAGCACCAAATGGCGAAGTACCCGCCGTACCAATCCACTTGTTGCCGCCTTGATGCCTGCCCTTCTGCTCCTCCAGCCGTTGACGAAGTGTTTCCATCAGTTTGTCCCACCCGCCCAGCGCCTCGATCTGTGCTTTTTCTTCATCGGTCAAGATTTTTTCGGCGAGCTTCTTCAGCCACTCATCCGGAATTTCCTTCTCAAACAGTTTCGTGAGCGCCGCATCGAGGTTTTCAATACCCTTGAAGTACTGGCCAAAGGCGCGATCAAACCGATCGTAGTTTGCTTCGTCCTTCACCAAACACAGGCGCGACAAATAATAAAACTCGTCAACACTCCCATGCGCTAGCCCCTCTTGCATGGCTTCACAAAGCGTCAAGTATTCCTTTACCGAAACCGGAAGGCCTGATTCCTTAAGCGAAAGAAAGAAGTCGATCAACACTCGCTAGCCAACCTACCCGCGTCGTTTCGACAGAAACACCAAACGCTCGAACAAATGCACGTCTTGTTCGTTTTTAATGAGCGCGCCGTACATCGGCGGAATCAATTTGTTGGTGTCGCCGGATTTCAACGCCTCAACCGGAATGTCTTCTGCTATCAGCAGCTTAATCCAATCAAGCAGTTCGGAGGTTGACGGTTTTTTCTTTAGCCCGGGCAGTTCACGGATATCAAAAAACACTTCCAGTGCTTCTTTCAACAACGCTTTTTTCAGTCCGGGAAAATGCACATCCACGATTTGCTGCATGGTGTCCCGATCGGGGAACCGGATGTAATGAAAGAAACAGCGGCGTAAAAACGCGTCCGGCAGTTCCTTTTCGTTATTGCTGGTGATAAAAATAATCGGCCGGTGTTTGGCTTTGATGGTCTCACGCGTTTCGTAACAGTAGAACTCCATCCGATCCAGCTCGCGCAGCAAGTCGTTGGGGAATTCAATGTCGGCTTTGTCAATTTCGTCAATCAGCAACACCACTTGTTCGTCAGCCGTAAACGCTTCCCACAACATGCCCTTGTGAATGTAGTTGCGAATATCTTTGACTTTCTCGTCACCGAGCTGCGAATCCCGCAGGCGAGACACGGCGTCATATTCGTAGAGGCCCTGCTGCGCCTTAGTGGTGGATTTAATGTGCCACTGCAGC
>JACMOJ010000248.1 GCA_014378085.1 Burkholderiales bacterium
CAATGAAGGCCTCGTCCAGCGCTGAAAAACCTGCCGCCTGCGCGAGTATTGATGGACCGGACATCGCAAATCGGGTGTTGGCCGAATAGACGCGCTTTGACGCGAGTGCCGCAAGCATGGAGGCGCCGCCGAAACAATTGGCACCGCAAAACACAGTGATGGGCACACCGGCCGAGGACGCACTTACCGCCGCACGATACATATGTCTGAAGGCGCCGAGCGCCACCAAGCCCTCGGATACGCGCGCGCCCGCGGAATCGATGTAGAGAACCAGCGCGATCTTCTGCACCTCAATGATCTTGAACAGGCTCGCCAGCTTTTCGCATTCCTTGACACCCAGCGAGCCACTGGCGATTTTGTTTTCAATCAGGGCGACAAAGATCGGCGCAGGGGCCGTGCCAGTGTCTGCCGCCACACGCCCGCGCCCGACGGTGAGATTGCCGACCGATTCGCCGACCGGCGTAAATTGAAACTGCGATTTAACCAATGCCAGACACTCAGTTGAAAGCATGCATCGCCTGTGTTCAGTGTCTGCCGAGTTTCATGACGGCGAAAATCGCCAATCCGATGGCTAAATTTAACAGCACACCCAGACGAAGCCGTTCAAGTTGGCCTGCGGCGAGGAGCCAATCCTGTGTTTCCACACATTTTCCAAGGCGGGCAAACGGTACGGCACGAAGATAAAAAAAAATACTTATCATCACCGCGCCCAACCCCGCCATCCATAACCAGGCGGTAGGCATATTCTTGGCGCCAACCGTAAGGATCATCGCCACCCCGGTCGCGAGCAGTAACGCAATTGCCATGACAACCAATTTAAAGAAGCGCCCCAGCGCCGCGTGCATGAGCGGGATGCGTTGTGGTGGAGGCAACACTGCGATCGCGGCCGGCCTGAGGCAAAACAGTACAAACACCATCCCGCCAACCCACACGACGGCCGCCAGCAAATGGATCAAAAACATCAATGGATAAAGAGTCATTGCACAATTCTACCGTCAGGAATCAAAAACCGCCGACGCCGGTTGTGGTGCGACGACCCCAGCGAAACGCGCTGCAATATGAATGTGTGTTCTCACACGGTTTTGTGCGGCGCTTGAACAATATTCGTTGGCGTAAGACCGACACACGCGGTCGCCTTGCGCAATCGGCCATTACAGACTGCGGCCCCGAGACTTGTGCCCTCAACGCTTTACGCGATAAAGTCAATCTCCATCACCCTCCCCGACCAGAATATGCCAACCGAAAAAACAGGCCCCGTTAATAAAGAAAACACGCCCACAACCAAACCGATACCCACCGATAACATCGTCGTTACGAAACACAAAGCACGCATCAACGGTGAAACCATCGCTTACACGGTGACTTGTGGCACTGTGGTGCTAAGAGAAGATGCCGAAAAAGACGGCAATCGCGAAGCAGAAAAACCACTCGCCAGCATATTTTTCATGGCCTACACCAAGGACGGTGTGAAGGATGTGTCCAAGCGTCCCCTGACTTTTTCGTTCAATGGCGGCCCTGGCTCGTCGAGCGTTTGGCTTCATTTAGGTGTGCTGGGGCCCAAACGCGTGAAGCTAGACAATGAGGGTAATGCCGGGCCGCCGCCGTACCAGTTGGTCGATAACGATTTCTCGCTGCTGAGCGAAACCGATTTAGTGTTTATCGACCCGGTCGGCACGGGATACAGCCGTATGGTCGATGGTGAAAGCGTAAAGGAGTTTCACAATTACAAGCGCGACATTGAGAGTGTCGGCGAATTTATCCGCCTTTACACTTCGCGGCAGTTGCGCTGGGCCTCACCGAAATTTATCGCCGGCGAGTCGTACGGCACCACGCGTGCTGCCGGGCTTTCCAGTCACTTGCAGGAGAAATACGGGCTGTATGTGAACGGCCTGTTGTTGTTATCGACGGCGCTCGACTTTTCCACGTTCCGATTCATGGTGGGCCACGATCTTTCACATGCGCTTTTTCTGCCGACATATGCTGCCACCGCCTGGTACCACAAGAAGCTGGACAAAGCTTTACAGGCAAAATCGCTGCGCGAATTTCTGGATGAGGTCGAAGCATTCGTCGCCAATGAATACAACGCGGCGCTTTTCCAGGGTGACAAGTTACCGTTACCCAAACGCGCAGCAATAGCTAAAAAAATCAGCCTGTACACCGGCCTCTCTGTCGCCTACATCGAGCAAACGAATCTGCGTATCGGCATCACGCGTTTTTGCAAAGAACTATGCCGAGATGAACATCGCACCGTCGGTCGTCTAGACAGCCGCTTCAAGGGGATTGACCGAGATGCCGCAGGCGAAAATTTCGAGTACGACCCGGCGCACAGCAATCTCGACGGCGCATACGCGGCCTGCCTCAATGATTACGTACGGCGTGAGCTGAAGTTTGAAAGTGACACGCCGTACAAAGTGATCTCACAGCTATATCTCACGTGGAATTTTGGTGCCGACAACCAACATCTGAACGTGGCCGAAACGTTACGCAAGGCCATGAATATGAACCCGCATATGCAGGTATATATCGGCTCAGGCTATTTCGACTTGGCTACGCCACATTTTGCTACCGACTATGTGTTGAATCACATGGCGCTGGACAAGAGTCTCCTGGGCAATCTTGATGTTCATTATTACGAAGCCGGGCACATGATGTATATCCATATGCCCTCGCTAAAAGCGCAGGCGAAGCATTTACGGGATTTTGTCAAGAAGGCGAAGTAACTGGCCGGTTACAAATTGCTGATTCCCATAAAGTGAAGTCAAGCACTGGCGGGGTTTTACAGCCACTTTGTGGCTGCGAGCCCCGCGAGTATTGAATCTGGCCACATTAGTTTGGCTACTTATTCAGTCAAAAGCAACGCATGCTCAAGAAATCCCTGCATGAGAGACGCGAATCACAATATCCGCGATGAAACGATAAATTTTGCATTCGTTGACCCTCCCTCCGTTTGAATTGTGGGAATAATCAATTCCCGCTCTGCGGAGGGGCGCAATGTCAGTGCCCTGCCTTATCGCCCCACAATTCTTTCAACCGCGCGTCGCGTCCACATCCTTGCCGATAGTAACGATAGCGCACCGGATTTTTCAGATAGTAATCCTGGTGATATTCTTCCGCGGCATAAAATTCGGTGGCAGCAGTAATCTCTGTCACGATGGCGCCCTTAAAAGGCTTGCTTTTATCCAACGCAAGTTTCGAGGTATCTGCCGCCTTCTTTTGTACGTCATTGTGATAAAAAATGCCGCTGCGATACTGCGAACCCGAGTCACAGAACTGCCGGTTCGCTACCGTGGGGTCGATGTTGCGCCAAAACACGTCGAGCAATTTTTCATACGTAACCTTCGCGGGGTCATAGACGATCTGTACCGCTTCGGTGTGGCCAGTCCGGCCTGCAGACACCTCCTGATAGGTGGGGTCTTTCTTGGTCCCGCTAATGTATCCGGATGTCGTCGAGATCACGCCATCGAGCACATCGAATGGTCCCTCCATGCACCAAAAGCATCCGCCGGCGAAGGTGGCAACGGCTGTCACTGCTGGTTTAAGCTTAGCGGCAGGCGCGGGAGCCTGTGCCTGCAACAGGCCTAAGCCCGAGATGCCGATGACGGCGAGCAGGATGATGCGGGATATTGACTTTGGCACGGCTTGTTCCTCATAAATAAAAAGTTACGTTTTACGTCCAATTTCTGCGAACAACGTTGTAGTTCAGATGCTGTTTCTCTTCAACATGTACGGGTTTGCGAAAGCCCCGGTTTCATCGGTTATGCTATTCCTAGCATCGCCGTTGCCCTCATTTAAGACAAAACTTTACCTCAACAGTTCATGCGCACTTATCCGTACCGACTCGTCAATGTGTTCGCCGAATCCGTTTTCGGCGGTAATCCGCTCTGTGTATTTGAAACCGGTGAGGCGCTGAGCGACATAGAGATGCAAGCCCTGGCGCTGCAATTCAATCTTTCGGAGACCACCTTTGTTCTCCCCTCGGACCGCGCCACTGCGCGCGTAAGAATCTTTACGCCAACGTTTGAAATGGCCTTTGCAGGGCACCCGACGCTGGGTTCGGCCCATGTTGTGCGTGAATTGCGCAGTGCTGGCGACGAGTTATCGCTTGAAATGAAAGCCGGACTGATTCCAGTCACGGCGGCGGGTGATCTGTGGACATTGCGTGCCAAAGCGCCAACATTTCGGGACGTTGCACTTTCTAAGGCAGAGTTAGCCGCCATGCTAGGCCTGAAGCCGGACGATGTGCTTCCCTCGGCCACTTGGGTAAACACGGGCTCAGAACAATTGATCATTGCGTTAACCAGTGCCGATGCGGTGCGGCGCGCCGCTCCAAAGGCCGATCTGCTTGCCAGGATTGCAAGCGATGCTGGAAGGTCGATGGCCTACGTATTTGCGCCAAACGGAGAAGGAAAACTAGTGTCGCGATTCTTCTTCCTCAAGCATGGCGGCATCGTGGAAGACCCAGGGACGGGTTCAGCCACTGCAAATCTGGGCGGCTGGTTCATCGGTAATAACGCCTTGTTGCCTCTCGAATACAAAATCGATCAGGGTGAAGCTGTGAACCGCGCTTGCCGTATCGGGCTGAAAGTCGACGCGAAAAAGCAAATATTTGTGAGTGGACGCGTGATCGAGATTGGACGCGGTACCGTGACGCTGCCATAGTTTTGAACGATGAATGTCATTGAAACCGAACGGCTGACGCTCCGCCAAATGACTTCGGATGATGCACCTTTTATCCTCCAACTATTGAACGATCCCGCATGGTTGCGGTTTATTGGTGATCGCGGTGTCGGCACGGTTGAAGATGCGAAAAGATATATTTTGACCGGGCCTGTCGTGATGTATGAACGGC
>JACMOJ010000003.1 GCA_014378085.1 Burkholderiales bacterium
AATCACCGCGCGAAGGCAAGTTGCCACCATATACGGTGGTGCGCCCATATCGAGCAAGCGGAACGCAGCACTCGGCGCGTCGCGCGTATGTAGTGTCGAAAGCACCATGTGACCCGTCAACGCCGCGCGTAAGCCGATCTCAACTGTCTCACCATCACGCATCTCCCCGACCAACACGACATCAGGATCTTGTCGAAGCGTCGCCCGCAAAACACGCGCGAACGTGAGGTCGATCTTGTCATTAACTTGTACTTGTACGATGCCCGGCAGCCGGTACTCAACCGGATCCTCAACGGTCACCACTTTTAGTGCCATCAAATCGATTTCGGAAAGCGCCGCGTATAGCGTCGTCGTTTTGCCCGATCCAGTCGGCCCGGTGACGAGCACCATCCCGGAACCAGATTCAAGAATTGAGCGAAGTTGATCGACCATCGCGGTGGGCATACCAATTGCATCGAGTCCGCGCACCTGCCCCGATTGGTCAAGTAATCGCAGCACGATCGATTCACCGTGCTGCCCAGGCAGGGTCGACATCCGCACATCCACTTCGCGATCGCGGGCAACTACCGAAAAACGGCCATCCATCGGCAGCCGACGCTCAGAAATATCGAGATCTGCCATTAGCTTGAGACGCTGGGTTAGTGGCGCAGCGATGCTGATATCCACCTCAGCTTGGTGATGAAGCACGCCGTCAATACGAAACCGGATTTGTAACGATCTTTCCTGCGGCTCAACGTGGACGTCCGACGCGCCAACCTGCACCGCATCTTCTAGCAGCGACTGCAACAGACGTGCGACCGGTGCCTCATCCTTGGGTGCCGCGAGAGACAATCCACGGTCGACCGAAAGTCCAAGATCCTTCTCGAGCGCCTTGGCGTGTCCGGTGATTTCGTCGGTGCGGCGATAGTAACGATCTAATGCAGCGAGAATTTGGTGCTCGGAGCAGGCCGCCGGAATGACGAGGGTCCTGAGCACCCGCTCGACCGTGTCGACCTTGCTAATATCACCAGGATCGGCCATCCCGACCAGCAATCCACCATCCTGCTTTTCCAAGACGATCGCACGACAGCGCCGCGCGGCCGCCTCAGGCAACAGTTTGATTAGCTCCGGTCGAAAATCAAACTGTGCCAAATTGACAAACGGAATACCGAGCTGTCTAGCGAGCAGCGCGGCAAGTTCATCCTCGGTAATTGCCCCACTCTGGACGAGCACCCGGCCGATACGTTTGCCGGTGGTGGCACTTGTCTCCAATGCAGCGTCGCGGGCCGCGGGGGTGATCACACCGTCATTGACCAAGAGTTCGCCGACTCGCAATCTGGAGCGGCTGCCACGGCGATTTTCCGCCGCGTTATCGCGTGACTCGTTCATATCTTGACGTCTCTCCGGTGCGCAAACTTCTGCCGATAAGCAGAGATTACCCTATTCATTTCACTTGGACTCTAACGCAACACGGCGTCTATTGCATCTCTTTTGGCATCTTCTTTGGCATCTTCTATGCTGACGAAAGCATGAACGGTGGCCGCATCAGCGTCAACAATCCCGACCAAATTAAAGATGGGCAATTCGCTAGCGCAAGTACCGCACAGGCAGAACGATGGTGCCAGTAACGCCACCCGCGCGCACAACTTGAAGTTGGATTTATTCATGATTTTTTCGTACGGCTTCGTCACTGGTGTTGTCTGCGCTTGCGCTAACAAGCGACGAACACGAAGTACATTTTCCAGCCAAAGGCTAGGCTTGCCTGCTTCCATGTCGACGATGACGCGAACGCCAACGCTAGCCGCGAGTGCGAGTGGGAGCTGCGGATGGGTCAGACCAAGTTGCTTGCGCGCCGTGCGTGCGGCTTGACCAAGCGCGCAAAAGGTATCGGTGATGATAGGCATAAAAATTTCTTGTTCGGGAAATTATCATCACCAGGCCGATTAAATCCAACTTAAATTTCCTGATCGGGAAATAGTCGATGCCAAAAGCAACTTTTTTACCGAAATTACCCGAACGGGAAACTTTCGTTGGGGCTATTTCACCGGCACCATCGCGCACGGGTCAGACGGGGGCTAGGCACGCGCCACTGAACACAAGCTGCTCGGCGTTGATCGCGGCAACCCAGCGCATCCTACAACTTGACACCAGTGAACTGACTGACCGTGGTCGTGGATGCGCTGCGGTGTCGCCGTGGATTCAAATAATCAGCAAAACACCTTGTCGGACCATTGAAAGGAAAATTCCGAGCAAAGACTGGGGATTTTTGGGCTTTCCTAAACTTCTTTGGACTTTAAACTGGCGGAGGCGGTGAGATTCGAACTCACGGATGACTCGCGCCATCGCTGGTTTTCAAGACCAGTGCCTTAAACCGCTCGGCCACACCTCCTATTCGCCAAAATTTTACCATTTCACGGACTGCAGGCAGTTTTCTACAATTCCCATCCCGTCGCATCGGCCGTAAAACTGTTTGGCCCTGAATTCCCGCACAAAAAATAGGGTTGAAATCACTCCTTATCTCGTTGAAACTTCATCGCCAATCTGCGGTCTATTCATAAGTTATGAGCCGCCTTGGATTTTTTAGCCCATTCCCTTAGGAAGACTTCTATGCAAAACGACATTCACGTTCCATCGAGTTATCGCCCGCAAGCGGGCACCATCGGCGCTGCGCAGAATCGCGTCTTGCGCAACACCTACATGTTGTTAGGCCTGTCGCTGATACCAACCGTCATTGGCGCGGTCGTTGGTACGTCGATGAATTTTTCTTTGTTTGCAGGGTCACCAGCGATTGGCTTCATCGCGTTTTTGGCAATTGCGTTTGGATTTTTTTACGCAATTGAAAAAACCAAGGATAGCGCGTGGGGTGTCGCGGTTCTTTTAGGCTTCACGTTTTTTATGGGCCTGATGCTCTCGCGCATGATCGGGCGCGTGCTCGGTATGTCCAACGGTGGACAATTAATTGCGCTGGCGGCTGGCGGCACGGCGGTGATCTTTTTTGGTATGTCCACACTCGCGGCAACCATCAAACGCGATCTCACCAACATGGGTAAGTTTTTGTTCGTGGGCATGATCATTTTATTGGTGGCCGGATTTGCCAATATCTTTTTACAGATTCCGGCCCTTACGATCACGTTGATGGTTGTCGCGATCGGTATTTTCTCGGCCTTCTTAATGTATGACATTAATCGCATCATCACCGGCGGTGAGACCAACTACATCAGTGCGACGTTGGCGATTTATTTGAGCATTTACAACATTTTCGCAAACCTGCTCGCGCTGCTTGGCATCACCAATTCATCGGATTAAGGCTTACGTGCGTACGGCAAACGGCCATCCTCGGATGGCCGTTTGTCATTCTGTGAATTGTTTTTTCGCAGTTTCTAGCGCGACACTAACGCACTAACGCTCAAACACCGCGATCGACTCGACATGCGCGGTATGCGGAAACATATTCACGACACCCGCTGCAGTTAAGCGAAAACCGTTTTCGTTGACTAACACATCGGCATCGCGAGCGAGCGTTGAAGGACTGCACGAAACATACACCAGCCGCTTCAACTCCGGCCTTTGAAGCACCGTCAACAGCTTGCAGACTTCCATTGCGCCGTCACGCGGTGGGTCAATCATCATTTTTGTCACGCGCGGTACTCGATTCATCGCGCTTTCTTGATCGGTATACAAGTCTGCTACGAAGAAGGACGTATTCGCCTCAAGCCCATTACGGCGAGCATTGTCGGCACCACGCTCCGTCAGCGATGTACTGCCCTCAACGCCGACCACAGTTGCCCCGCGCCGCGCAATGGGCAACGTGAAGTTGCCAAGCCCGCAGAAAAGGTCCGCAACCAAGTCGCCCGGTCGTGGATCGAGGAGGTCAATGGCGCGCTCCACCATCAAACGATTAACCCGATGATTGACCTGCGTAAATTCGGTGGGCCGGAACAAAATTTCGAGATCGAACTCTGGCAGTAAGTAGGTAAGCGCTGGGGCATCCAACGGGTAAAAAGGGTACGCCGTTTCCGGCCCCTTCGGCTGAAGCCACCATTGGATGCGATGAGATTCGCGATATTGATCCGCGAAGGCCATCAGCTTGGTCTCATCTGAAGCAGAGACCGCATCGAGGTTGCGAATCACCAACGCGGTCACACGCTCACCAACGGCCAATTCGATCTGCGGCATGCGGTCTTTTGCGTCCAATGACGACATCAAATCGCGCAGCGGAGAAATCAGGCGGCCAATGCCACCCGCCAGCACTTCACAAGAGCGCATGTCCGCGACGAAGCTAGACTTCCGCTCCCGGAACCCCACCAGCACCCCACCCTTTTTTGCAACGTAGTGCGCAGACAGCCGAGCGCGATGTCGGTAAGCCCACGGCGCGCCGTAAATTGGCGGCAAGATACGTTCGGGTGTGACTTTGCCAATGCGGCGCAGGTTATCTTCCAACCCCCGCTGCTTTGAGGCAACCTGTAAGCGCATGTCCGCATGCTGCAGTGCGCAGCCGCCGCAGATTTCAAAAAACTTGCAACCCGGTGTCACCCGCTGTGGAGAAGGCTTCGTGATTTGAACCAGCGCCGCCGTCTCAAACTGCTTTTTTTTGCGTGACGGGCGGTACGTCACGGTTTCAAACGGCAGCGCGGCTTCGATGAACACAACTTTACCGTCCACGTGCGCGACACCGCGGCCTTCGTGGTCGAGCGACTCAATGGTCGCGGTTGGCGCGACGTGTGGCGGAGGTGCCGCCGGAGCCTTCGTTTGTGGCGTCACTACATCAAGAGATTGGGTGTTATCGGACATTCTGTGGCTGGGCCATAAGGATTCGGGATCGGGCGTCAGGTGGGTCTGCAATACGGCAACCACCAACCTGAGGACGGGATTCATTATCAACCGCTTCGTCAGATTTGCTGCCACCCGCGCGCGACAAACAGCCGACATCGATCGAATCGGCAGTGCCATCATACAAATAGACACAAAGTCCAGCAAATCGCAGCGCTTGTTTAACAGCGTGCTGCTGCGGCAAAAAGCATGAAACAACAGGGCAGCACGGTTGTCCAGCACTGGAGCCGCCTTCAAAACGACAGGCCTAGCGCAGGCCGAGCAACTTCGGGTCTATGCCCGTGAAAACAGTCGCTGCAGCCCCAGCCACTGCTGCCGCCAAAACGTATCGCCGTAATCACGGCCATCGGCTTGATCTCGAACGCCGGTTGCCGGGAAGGTGTTTTCAAAATTGGCAGTGCCAAACATCACATCCCAAATCGGGAACAGCACCGCGAAGTTGCAGCCTTGTGTCCGCCCTTCGTGGCCGATGCCAACCGCATGATGCACTCGGTGAAATCTCGGGCTGACTAAGATTTTTTCGCCAATGCGCCCGAAATGCACCCGTAAGTTTGCGTGTGAGAGGCTTTCAATCACCCGTGACGCCACCACCAGCGCGATGAACTGCGCAGGGGGCACGCCGATTAGTAGCGCCACCAGCGCATGCGCACTATCCACTAGCACGTTGTCCACCAGGTGATTACGATCATCAGACCAAAAACTCATCTCACGTTGCGAGTGATGCAGGGAATGCAGCGACCACCACCAGTTCAATCGGTGCTGCCCGCGATGCAGCCAGTAAGCAACAAAATCGAGAACAACCAAATAGATCAAAAATGAAATCAGCGGCGACCCACTCAGCCACGGAATGAAATTTTCTAAATTTGGCGGGATGATGTCGTGCATCCGCAACGCGCCGTCGATTGTGTCGACCAGTGGCATCAACATAAAAAACAACAGCAGCGGCACAAAGCCCAAGCGATGCAGCATCGTATACAGCGCATCGGTTTTTTTCCAATCCGCGTGTAGCTGCGCCTCAACCGGACGCCATTTTTCCAGCGCACCGAGCACGATCGCCAACAGCGTAATTTCGATTGCGCCAATTAGAAAGAACTCAGTCGCGCTAAAGGCACGTTCCGCCTCGCCACCAAGTTCGAGCGCGTAGAGCACCGGCAACACGCCAGACTCAAATACGTGCTGATGTAACTGGGCAAACAACTCTTGAATCCACTCAAACACTAGCGCCTCGCCTTCTGGTACGCGGGCAGATCGGTGATACGCGCAAAGCAGTAGCCCTTTTCCTTCAACCCCACAATCAAATTATCCAGCTTTAAATACAGTGCATCCTTGCGCGACCAAATACCAAGGTGCCACAACAGAATGTCACCGTCGCGAATGTTTTTTAATTGATTGCTGATAAGTGTATCGCTGGGATATTTTTCACTCGGCAACTCATCCCCCGAAAAGCCGGCCGTTGACCATGCAACGTGTTGGTAACCACACGCCGCGGCAAACTTGCGTGCGTTCGGCGTCAGTTTGCCGCCGGGTGCGCGCCAGATTGGGTCCATTGCACGGCCGGTCATCGCCTTAAAGGCATCGTCGCTTTTGCGCAGCTCTTGGCAGACTTGCTCGGAATTTAATTCTTCACCAGTGTTCTGGCCCCAAGGGGTGTAGCGAACCTTGTCGGCACCAACATCTCCCCGGAAATACCAATGCCGCCAAGTGTGTGTGCCAAACGCGTGGCCCTCGTCCGCGCGAGCTTTCCAAAAGTTGGTCCATGCAGGATCAAGCGAGGTATCACCGCGCTGCGTTTTTTCGTTAGCCAGGAAAAACGTCGCGTTCACGTTGTGTTTTTTCAAGATCCTCGCCATCTCTTCGGCAGGCCCCATGTGGCCGGTGTCAATGGTCAGATACACCGTCGCTTTACAACCGGGAGCAGGCTGCGCTGCGGCACCGGAGACAACGCAGCTTGTACCTAAATATACGCAAGCGAGCCCGACCCGGACGACGCAGAGCGGCTTTGAGCGGGAGGGCGAAGCAATCGCCGCAATGAGCCTGCTAATAAGCATGATTACTTGCGTGCCGCGTGGCCCATGAAATAGATTCCATGCGGGCGAGCCCGACCCGGACGACGCAGAGCGGCTTTGAGCGGGAGGGCGAAGCAATCGCCGCAATGAGCCTGCTAATAAGCATGATTACTTGCGTGCCGCGTGGCCCAT
>JACMOJ010000029.1 GCA_014378085.1 Burkholderiales bacterium
AGGCGCTCGCTCTGTAGCGGGAAAGTGCCGGTGTTTGAATCCGCTTCGCCGTGAATCATCAGCATCGGCGTCTTGATCTGGTCAGCAAAGTTAAAAGGCGACATTTGGCTATAAACGTCCCTCGCCTTCCAGAAAGTACGGTCCTCGGCCTGAAAACCAAACGGGGTAAGCGTCCGGTTATACGCCCCGCTTTCTGCGATACCGGCGGCAAATAACTTGGTGTGTGCAAGCAAATTAGCCACCATGAACGCGCCATAAGAATGTCCACCCACAGCGATTTTGTTGCGATCTGCAACACCACGCCGCACGACTTCGTCAATTGCCGCTTCGGCACTGGTGATGAGTTGAGTCAAATATGTATCGTTGGGCTCCCGGCCGTTGTCGCCAATAATGGGCATGACAGGGTTATCCAGTACCGCATAGCCGAGTGTAAGGAATGGAAGTGGCCCGCTGAAGCTGGGACGCACGTAGCGGTATGGTGACCCGGAGATTTGGCCCGCAGCTTCTGCGGAGCGAAATTCACGCGGGTATGCCCACATGACCAAGGGCAGCGGACCGTCCTCTTTCTTGTAGCCGACGGGCAAATATAGTGTTCCGGAGAGTTCGACGCCGTCCTTGCGCTTGTAACGAATAACTTCCTTGGTAACGAGCGCGATCGGATTTTTGGGGGTGGCAAACCGGGTTACAGCCTGCATTACCCCGGTCGTCAAATCCCGGAGGTGAATATTCGGGGCCTCACTTACACTTTCGCGCTGCAGCAATAACTTTGGCGTCGGTCCGGTATCGAACAGGGCTATTGGCGTATCAAAGTGCGGCGCCTCAGAACGATAGAGTCGTTTTGTTTCGCGCGTATCAAAATCAAAGCGATCCAGAAATGGCCGCTCACCTTCTGGCGATGCGCCATTCCCGGTCAGGTAGATGGCTTTGCCATCGGGCGAAAAATTGAGCAGGCGGCTGCCGCGCGAATCAATTTCCGTCATCGGCGAGCCCGGGTCGCCATAGCGATCCTCCGAGGAGCGGTCGAACAGTTTCACCGCCGCACGGGCGGGATCGCCCGGGAATATCTTCCAGGTAATTACCTGGCGTGTTTTCCGCGAAGCCTCAACGATGAGTGCGATGTCGTCGCGTCCCCAAAATACCGTCTGAAACCGCAAGTCGACTTTGGCCAGCGGTTGTGGTTCGGCCTCGAATGGCGCCGCCAAGGCGAATAACTGGTCGCCCAGTCCGTTGCGACGACCTTCCAAAGGTTGCACCCATGTGATCGTCGCCGGGGCATCGCCGCGCCACGCGTACTGGCGCGGCCCTTTCCGAACCGCGTCTGGATCTAGCTCTTCATTTTCGGACAACGCCAAATCAGACAACACTTTGACGACCTTGCCCGCGTCTTGATCACGCGCATCCCGAATCTCTGTCCGCACGGGAAAGCGAGGCATCGGAACCGAATACGAATAGGGCCGCCGAATCAATTGCACCAGCACAAACTCACCGTCCGGAGAAGGCTGGAATGCACGGATCAAGCCGTTTGTAATTACCGTCAGCTTGCCATCGAGCGCAATGCTACTCAATTCAGATGCACCGTAGTAATCGAATAAAGCTTCATCATGTGGTGACTTCAACAAGTCTTGATATGTGCGCGCGGTGTTGCGTTTGCCCAAGTTCTCCAAAATAGATGGCCCTGTCGGCAGTTCGGTCAATTTTGGCGGAGCAGCTCGACCCAAAGGCACAAAATTAGCCAAAAGTGATCTTGAATCGCTTTGCCAGACAAACGCTTTTGTAATCGCCGCGTTTAACGTGCGATCCGTCAATCGCTTTGCCACAAAACCGTTGTTGGCATCCGCTGTATACAAATCCAGCGCATTTTCCTTCACGACACTAAACGCGATTCGCCTGCCATCCGGCGACCATTGCGCGTCCCCTACACGGGCGCCTTGCGGTAACCCAACGATAGCTTTTTCGAGACGATCAGCAACCTTCACCAATTTGATTCCGGTCGCTTGCCCGGTTCGGCTTTGATTGTTGTTCCGTGGATTAATGCGCAGGCCGGCGATGCGGATTTCGGGCTGAGCCAATTCCGCCACCGGCGGCAGTGCCGGACGCTCCAGCAACATTAGCCAATCACGATTGGGGGAGAGCAATGTTTGCGGCACTTGCGGTGCATCAATCATATCGACGATCGCTTGCGAGGGGACTTGGTACCGGGAAGCGTCCGCGGCATGCGCCACGCACGTCGCCAGTCCCCCTGATAACAGTGCGAAATTAGCCGCGAGCAGGACACGCCGTAACGGCAAAACTTTCGCAGCAAACCCTGAATTTTTTCTCATGCGCAACCATCCCATCCTTGGCAATCAGCATCATACTCCGGGCCCCACGGGCGCTCCAACCAGGCCGCGCTGTCCCTTTTCAATCCGCCAAGCCAACGGGGCGCCTATTCTTACGCCGTCAATACAGCAAGCCCTCTTCGGCGAATGAAAGTGAAGCACCGGGCGCGACGATGAAGTGGTCTAAAACCTTGACATCGACCAATGCTAATGCCTCTGCCAATGCTTTTGTCAACGACCTGTCTGCTGCACTCGGACTGGCTTCACCTGAGGGGTGGTTATGCGCCAAGATCACGGAACCAGCATTGTGAGCTAGCGCTCGCTTTACGATCTCGCGTGGATAAACGCTAGTTTGAGTTAGCGTCCCGCGAAACAATTCTTCCACCGCAATCACGCGGTTTTGTGCCGTCAAAAACACCGCGACAAACACTTCATGTGGCAGACGTGACAATGTCATGCGCAAATAGTCGCGCACTGCTTGCGGCGAGCTCAATGCATCCGTTTTCTGTATTACTTCCTCAAGCGCGCGCCGTCCCATCTCAAGCACGGCCTGTAGCTGTACGTATTTGGCGGGGCCCACGCCATTGACGGCACAGAGTTC
>JACMOJ010000249.1 GCA_014378085.1 Burkholderiales bacterium
GAATAGTTCGCAGCGAGCACCTCACCGTTGCGGTCATAGACCACACCACGGTTGGGAACCACCGGCACAACCGATATCCGATTTGCTTCTGCCATTGTGTAGTACTGGTCGCGCTTTACCACTTGTAGGTAAAACAAGCGCGAGGCGAGAATCACGAAGCCAATCAGAATCGCGATGGTGGCAACGATAACGCGGCTACGGAACACGTTGAGTTCCGCTTCACGATTCTTAATAGTGATGCCGACCAATTAGTGCCGCCCGCTACATCATGACGGTGTCTGCCCGACGACGAAATCGTGGCAACGTCGCCACGACATGAAGCGGCATCCACAATACTGCGCCGAGCAACGGCGCGAGGGCTAACGCAAGACCCGCAAAGTCACGGCCCAGCGATAAATTGAGGCCAATGTAGAGCAATTGCGCGACCAATAGAATGCCCAACATATGCAGCGCTTGTTCGACGACGGTCAAGTGCAATATACGAATGCGCAGCAGCTGTGCAAGAAACACGGCCACCACGTAAACCAAGGCGTGCTGCCCGAGCAATGCGCTATCGGCAACATCCATCACCAGTCCAAGTGAGAATGCCCATGTCTGTCCAATGTTGCGCGGCTCGTGTACCACCCAATAAAGCAATAGCAGCAAGACGAAATCGGGACGCACCTTAAGCGCCCAACCAGACCAAGGCAGCAGGTTCATCACCAACGCCAAAAACAGCGACACCAACACTAATCTCAATGGTGCGGGTGGTCGCAAAACATCGCGGGACGCCGAAAAAAGATCCATGTTCGACTAACGATCTCGCAACGCGCGCTTGGCTTCAAGCTTCGCTTCGCGTTTCGTTGGTGCGCCCTTAGCCGCGGCGGCGCGGTCATTGGTGGTGACATCAGGCTGTGGGTAGCCAACATCCGTGTTGATCAGTACTTTGACAAAGCGGTGGTGATCAGGTGCAGTTGAGGGTTGTGCGACGATGCGCGCAAACGAAAAAGCCGGGTTCTTATCAACGATTGTCACCTTTGCGACAGATAGTCCAGCGGGATAAGTGCCGTCAATACCGGAGGTGACGAGCTCGTCGCCAACTTGCACATCCGCTGCAACGGGAATGAACGGCAACTCGATGGTGCCTTCGCGTCCACCGCCCACCGCAACGGCACGTAGTCCACTCGTTGCGCGATTGATCGCGACAGGCTCCACCGCAGAACTGACGTCACCACTCGCCGCAGACATCGCTGCGGTGGACGGTGTGGTTAGTTTCAGGACAGGATTCGGGACAGATGCGGACATAAGAGCTGCACGAACAATCATGACGGGCACAGCTTGGTCCTTCTCGGTCGTCAGCGTGACTTCTGCCGTACTGGCACCCACCGCGGTCACCTGCCCCACCACGCCTGCACCATCGATCACGGCAGCGCCTGATTTAATACCACTGCTAAATCCACGATTGATAATGATCCGGCGCGCGAATGGATTGCGTGCGTCACGAATGATCTCCGCAACCACACCGTCGCGGCTAAAGCGTTCGTTCGCCGCATTGATCACTGCAATTTGGGTTTGTTCCGACGTGATCAAGCGAGCACGCTGTCCTTCTGCACTGAGCAACAATACTTGCTCACTAAGCACCTTGTTATCGGCGAGCAATTTGTCTTGCGAGATGAAATAGTCCCCGACATTGCGCACAACTTTTCCGGGAAACATCAACGCGTATTCGACCGGTGTCAGGATGGTCGAAACACCGACCCGCACAGCGGAGAGGGCTTGGAAGCGATGGTCTGCGATCATGACGGCGACTGCAACGAGACCAAAAAAGGTTAGCCTCGCGAGCGGCGAAGGACCGCGCGTAAAGAAGTTTTCTTGATATGCCGCCACGCTAGTTGACTACCCCGCTGCAGCCACCTGCACCACAGCTACCTGCACCACAGCCACCTGCACCGAACCGATCTGCACCGCAGGCAACAGATTGGCGCAAGCGGTAGACGTGCAACACGCTTACAGCTCGTTCGTAAAGACGGATCCTAACTTGTCCATTTCTTCAAGCGCTCGGCCAGAGCCTCGCACCACACAAGTCAGCGGGTCATCGGCAACAATCACCGGCAAACCAGTTTCTTCGACCAACAACCGGTCAAGCTCGCGTAACAACGCGCCGCCACCGGTCAAGACCATACCCTTCTCGGCAATGTCGGCACCGAGTTCAGGCGGGGTCTGCTCGAGCGCGGATTTCACGGCCGAGACAATGGAGTTGAGCGGGTCGGTGAGCGCTTCCAAAATTTCGTTCGATGAAATGGTAAACGAACGCGGAATACCTTCGGCCAAATTGCGGCCCTTCACTTCCATCTCACGCACTTCTGCACCGGGAAAGGCAGAACCAATTTTTTTCTTGATCGATTCTGCGGTGGCTTCGCCAATCAACATGCCGTAGTTGCGGCGAATGTAATTGATGATCGCTTCGTCAAACTTGTCGCCACCGACACGCACACTCGCCGAATAGACGATACCGCCGAGCGAGATCACGCCGACCTCGGTCGTGCCACCACCGATATCCACCACCATCGAGCCGGTTGGCTCAGCGATCGGCAAACCCGCGCCGATTGCGGCGGCCATCGGCTCTTCAATCAAAAACACTTGGGATGCGCCAGCCCCAACTGCCGACTCGCGAATCGCGCGGCGCTCGACCTGCGTGGAGCCACACGGCACACAAATGACGATACGCGGGCTGGGGCGGTACCACTGCGCGTCGTGCACCTTCTTGATAAAAAACTTGAGCATATGCTCAGTGGTGTGAAAGTCGGCGATCACGCCGTCTTTCATTGGGCGGATCGCGGTGATGTTGCCCGGTGTACGACCCAACATCATCTTCGCCGCTTGGCCTACCGCTTGAATGGTTTTCTTGCTGTTCGGCCCCGCGTCCTGCCGAATTGCGACCACCGATGGCTCGTCAAGGACGATACCTTTGCCGCGCAGATAAATGAGTGTGTTTGCGGTACCCAAGTCGATTGCGAGATCGCTGGAGAAATACTTTGAGAAGAACATGTTGCCTTTCTGCTGTCTTGCCTTGTCTTGATGCCGACACAGCACGCGCCTGGCTGTGCCTAAAATGTGTGTGCGCCGCTGTTTTTTATTTTGGTTGTCGGCTTCGCAAATTATTTAGCAACATGCGCGGCCGGGTAGCTAGCTTCAAGCAGCTATCGGGAACAACGAGCAACGAATCGGTGATTGAATTTGCGATTCTTTGCCCACTTGTAACCCCCAAAATAGCGTAAGGCGGATTTCTATTGTCAGGTGAGATATGATACCTGAGCCCACTATGAAAAAGTCGCGTTTCGGGTGACTTTCTCACCGCAAATTCTGGCGAAATTCGGCGCGCGCGACTTTTCTGGTTTTTACGTCGTTTTTGTCACGATTTTTTTCGTTGCGGTTGCCGAGCATTTGCCACACTTTCGCAATGCTTGCGCGACGCTTAAACCCTGCAATCGCCCACTACAATTCCTGTCAGCCATGTCCTTTGATTCCGCCACCTTGCAACATATCGCCAACTTGGCACGGCTGGACGTTCCTGCCGATCAACTGGCTTCATTAGGCGGCGAAATGTCGTTGATTCTGGCATTGGTGGATCAGCTCCAGGGCGTCGATACCAAGGGCGTCGCGCCACTTGCGCACCCATTGTCGGCGCTCGGTGAAATGGCGCTTCGCATGCGGCCGGACGAGGCGTACTCTGACATCGACCGCACGGCCAATATGCAAAACGCGCCGATGACCGAAAACGGTCTTTTCCTCGTTCCAAAGGTACTGGAATAGGCTGCGGCACGATGTATTCCGGCTCGACAACATGAGAACCATCTCTGACTTTTCCCAAGCGTTGGCTGCCCGACAGGTCTCGGCCGTCGAACTCGCCAACGACGCCCTACAAAAGGTAGCGGCGGCAAAAGAGCTGAACGCGTTCCTGCACGTCGACCCTGAACTTACCCTGGCCCAAGCGCGCGATGCCGATTTGCAACGCGCTGCGGGCATCGACAACCAACCCCTGCTTGGTGTGCCGATTGCGCACAAGGACATTTTTGTCACGCGCGGCTGGCGCTCAACCGCCGGCTCCAAGATGCTTGCCAATTACGTTTCGCCGTTTGACGCCACCGTGGTGGAACGCCTGCAGAGCGCGGGAACGGTCTGTGTGGGCAAGCTGAATTGTGACGAATTCGCGATGGGTTCATCGAATGAAAACTCCGCGTTTGGCCCCGTGCAAAACCCATGGGATCCGTTGCGCGTTCCAGGCGGCTCTTCGGGTGGCTCGGCGGCGGCGGTGGCCGCAGGAATCGTACCGGCCACCACCGGAACTGACACCGGCGGCTCGCTCCGCCAGCCCGCCGCCATGTGTGGAATTACGGCGATCAAACCCACCTACGGGCGTGTATCGCGTTACGGCATGATCGCCTTTGCCTCTTCGCTGGACCAAGGCGGGCCAATGGCGCACACGGCAGAGGACTGTGCCTTGCTGCTGGATGCCATGGCCGGTTTTGATGCGCGAGATTCCACCTCGCTCGACACACCGGAAAGCAAAGCCCCCATCTGGCAAGGGTTTTCGGATATTATTGCCTCAAAGCCCCCGTCCCGCCTTGTGTTTGAGGGTTTGCGCATTGGCGTGCCGAAAGAGTTTTTTGTCGTTGGACTTTCCGCCGACGTTGGCGCGCGTGTGCTAGAAGCCATCGAGACGTTTAAGCAGCACGGTGCCACGTTAGTGGATATTTCGCTACCCCGCACCGCCTTGGCGATTCCCGCCTACTACGTCATCGCACCTGCCGAGGCGTCGTCGAATTTGAGCCGTTTTGACGGCATGCGCTTTGGCCATCGCGCCGAGGACTACCGCGACTTAAACGACATGATCGCCAAGAGCCGTGCTGAGGGTTTTGGCCGTGAAGTGCAGCGGCGCATCCTTACCGGCACCTACGTGCTGTGTCACGGTTACTTCGACGCTTACTACGTACAAGCGCGGCGGGTGCGCCGCTTGATCGCACAAGATTTTCAAGATGCCTTTCGCGCCTGCGATCTCATCATGGGGCCCGTGGCACCGACCACCGCTTGGAAAATCGGCGAGAAATCGACCGATCCGGTGGCGATGTATTTGGAAGATATTTTTACCCTGGGTGTGTCGCTGGCCGGGCTACCGGGCATGTCGGTGCCGTGCGGCTTTGACCACCATCAGCTGCCGGTCGGGCTGCAAATCATCGGCAACTACTATCGCGAGCCCGACATGCTCGCCGCCGCTCACCGTTACCAGCAGCTAACCGACTGGCATCAACAACTGCCGGGAGGTGTCAAATGACCTGGGAAGTCGTCATCGGC
>JACMOJ010000250.1 GCA_014378085.1 Burkholderiales bacterium
GCTGGTGCTGGTGCTGGCGTCGGCAGTTGCTGCGCTCGCCGGTAGAGACCATGCCCCCGGCGGGGGAACGCAACTCGGAAACAATGCGGCGCGCGAATCCGTTTCAGTGGTTTCCATTACCCTATTGCCGTCCGTTGCGGATTCCCAAGATTACCTTGCGCCTGCACCACCGCCAGTACCACCGCCTGCACCACCGCCGGTACCGGAAATAGTGCGCTTCATATTTGGGTCGCGCTGATTCCAAGCTGCCCATTTTAACCATTTGGTCGGCGCCGATATCATTTGGTACACCGGAATCTGCGGCGCAAAAATTGTGATTTCGCGCGCAACTTAAATCTGCCGCGGCAACAGGAACCCGATAAGGACCAGCAGCACGACAAGCGCAACGATTCCAATCAATACTTTTTAAATATGGCCATCTGGTTTCCCCTGTCGTCTGACTTGACACGTCCAACATAGCTCGCGATATCGCCGACCTCCGCGCTCCGCGTCCACTAGCGCTTAGTTGCCCGACGTTCCCTGACGCCAAGGCGCGCTGGCAAATTGCTCAACGAGAAAACTCACAAACGCGGCAACACGTGGACTCTTGTGTTTGCCGTGCGGATAGACGGCCGATAGCGGCACCGGTTCGATGTGATGTACGTCAATTAACACCGGCGTCAACCAGCCGGCACGAATGCCATCGCCGACAATGACGTCGGTGAGCCGGATGATGCCAACACCGGTCGCCGCCAATTGCAGCAGCGTCTCGGCGTTGTTGGCGGAGACGTTGCCGCGCACTTCAACATATTCAATGCCTTGCGGCGTATCAAATGGCCAGCGCCGTAGCTGTGGCGCGCCGGATATCGAAATACAGTTATGTTCCAACAGTTGGGCGGGCGATTTGGGAACGCCGTGCGCCTTCAAATAGGCGGGTGATGCGCAAATCACGCGATGCAGGTCGCAAATCTTTTTGGCCACTAGGGATGAATCTCGCAGTAGCCCGTTGCGAATCGCCACATCGGCACCTTCTTCAACCAGATCCACCAGGCGATCGGTAACGGTGATGTCGAGTTCTACCTCGGGGAACCGTTCAAGAAAGCGGGGTAGCGCGGGGGCCAACTGATGTAAGCCGAATGCGACCCCCACATTCACCCGCAGCAACCCTTTTGGGTGTGCGGCGAACTGGGTGACTTCCGCCTCGGCTTCCGCGATATCCGACAAAATGCGTTTCGCACTCGCAAAATACGCCTCGCCCTCTGCGGTGAGCGCAAGCCTGCGGGTGGTTCGGTTCATTAGCCGCACGCCGAGTCGGTCTTCCAGGCGCGTGGTGAGCTTAGAAAGTGCTGACGGCGTCAGATCTAAATCGCGCGCCGCCGCTGAAAATCCGCCCAACTCAACTGCACGCACAAACGCTCTCATTTCGCCTGGTGTGTCCATATCAGCCCGCTTATGAATAAAGTTCCAAAATATTATGCCACCTACGCGGATTGTTACTAAAAACGATAGTAATTACACTGTTACTCTGTAATTAAGCCAACACTCTTGGCCACCAAACACACGTGCAAGCCAAAGCCGAGGAGGCTTTTATGAACCAGTTATTTTCCACCCAAGAACATTTTGTTGCCACCGCCGACCCGTTACCGTTACGCCGCAGTCATGTGAGTGCGATGTTTGCCAACGCCCTAGACGCCTTAGGCGAGGCATTGCGAACTCAGCACGAAGACGGCCTGCGCCGCGCTGCAGGTGTTGCCCCTCGGCTGATGAGCGCAATCGGCACACCGGCCTGAATCCGGCCTAAATTCGGCCGCCACCTGCGGCAATGACCGGCACCGCACCAACGTCATCGCGCGACGCCGCTATAATCTGCCTCCCTGCACTACGCGTGCGAGTCACACTCGCGCAGCCACCAAACCGATGAAGCGAATTCGCAGCAAGTCTCCCCTGCGCCTGTCCAAGGACGCCGAACGTCTGATTGCCATGTCAACTGCGGCGGCTAGCGCAGGCAGCCGCAACGAGGATCAATACTGGCAGGCGCACATCGAAACGTTAGCCTCAGCGCTAATGGACCGTGGTAACGACACCGCCATTGAAGCCGCGCTCGATCAGACGCATCAGATGAATAGCCCGTCGCACGAAATTCTGGCGTCGTCCTGCGAGGCGTCCGCAGAGTCTTGTTTTTTTGATGTGGACGCCGACAACAGCGTGCGACAGGCGCAGCTCATCTCGATCCCGTTGATCGCTTGGTCAAAGTACCGTATCCCGTCAGGCGTCGTTGAAGAAAAAGTGCTTGCTCCCATCCGAGCGCATTTACACGGGCATGTCCTCGGTGCCGACGTGCAACTTTGCCTCAGCAATTTCCTCTATTCGATTGACCAACTTCCGCGCGGGTTTTCTGACACGCGAAAACTCACCAAAAAACTAGCCGACGCTGCCGTCAACGGCGACATGCCAAAAATGGACTTCGCCAAACTCGGTGATACCGCTGAGCTGCCCGCTGATGTGCGTTTTCTGATCGGCGTGGTGGTCGCGCCTCGCGGCGCACCGTTGTTCCAGTGGCAGGAGCTGGATTCGCACATTAATCGCACCGAGTGTCTGACGCGTTGGATCGAACAATGCCGTCCGAGTTTGGCCCAGCTGGTGCCGGGATGCGCGTTTGAATCTGGCTTGCCGGATGCGTTCTTCCACAATTGCCGTGAATGCGACTTACGTGTTCGCCCGTATATGCTGAGCTCTGCCGTGGCAATTGTTGAAACGGCGCTGAAGACCGTGCCAGGGCAGTTGAGTGCAGTCATCGCCGGTGTGGGCGAGACCGCCGTCGACGAATACCGCGTCAGCATTACCCGTCATGGCCATAACGACGTATTACACGGCATGGTGTGGCCGCTTTACGGGGCGGAGGATGACGATGCCAACCCCGGACCACGCGAACAAATCGAGGCCCTTCTGAAGGAACACAAAATCGCGGAAGTTACGCGTATTCCCGGCATTCTTCCGCCCGAATACTGTGAAGACTGCGGCGCGCCCTTGTTCTTCGACCACGAGGGTGAGGCGATGCATGCCGAAATGCCGGAAGACTCGGAGCAACCCGCGTCGCATTACCACTAGCAAAAGTCGTTATTTGACGGGCGTTTCCGGGGGTTTCTGCGCCAAATCGCCCGCCAAACAACGACTCTCAATATTTTTCGCGCGCAACTTGCACCGCTAAGCACGCGATTTATTGCTGAAACGACACAGATCGCGCGATGTCAAACTCATTGCGCTCGGTACGCCAGATTTAGCGAGGCTTTTTCTCGACGGGCTGTTGCTCGACTGCGGACGGTGTCAACAGCGGTGTGCGCTGTTTTTGCAATGCCTCTAACCACGGCTTCCAATCTACCGGACCGCTGTCAAATCGCTTCTTAAGATTTTTCAGCACGTTCGGCCATGTCTTGGCGCAGTAGTCGTAGGCCTTGCCCCACTCCCCATCAGCAGTCGGCTCGCCCCAGCCCATATGATTAATTGTTACGTCAGTCAATGTGTCGCCGCGCGACACGAACCTCACTACCACCACGGTCCGCTGCTTGCGCGCCTCGGGTAACGATGGCGGCGCGTTCCACGTAAAGGAGATCATGCGCTTATCCTGCACCGCTAGAAACACCATCTCATCTGCCCCCTTCATACCGGGCGCAGCAAATGGATCGATGTAAATTTCAAACGGCCCGCCGACCCTGGCTTCAACCTTCGCGTCAGGCGCAAAAAACGTCTTGATGCCTTCCGTCGTGGTCCACGCCCTCCACACTTCATCAACGCCGGCATTGACGGTAATTTTTTCCGAGATCATCCGCAGAGGCGTGTCCGGCGCGCTGCAAGCACCAAGTGTGATGAGCATTAACGCCGACCAACCAGCAACACTGAATCTGTGCATTTCAGCCTCCTTTGACGATTGCTCGATGAATTCTATCGACAGCGTCTTCCAGCCGCGGAATTGACTGGGTATAGGCAATACGCATGTAGCGCTCCGGCTGGTTCGAACCGAAGTCGCGTCCCGGCGTCATCGCCACATGCGCTGATTCCAACAGCGTCGCGGAAAGATTGAAACTATCTGCCGCAAGGCGCGACGTATCGGCGTACACATAAAACGCGCCACCGGGCTTTGCGGGCACCTGAAAATTTATCGCTTCGAGCGCAGGAATCAAAAAATCTCGCCGCGTCTTCAATTCGCGCCGCCGTGCTTCGAGAATTTCAATTGTCTCAGGCAAGAACGCCGCCATCGCGGCGTGCTGCGCGGGAGTCGATGGTGCGATAAACAAATTTTGCGCCAGCGTTTCCATTTCCTTCACGTAAGCCTTCGGCACCACCATCCAGCCGACTCGCCAGCCCGTCATGTGGAAGTATTTCGAAAAACTGTTCATGATAAAAACGTTATCGGTATTGTCGAGGATCGATAAGGCGGTGTTCGGCGCTGCGTCATACGTCAGGCCTTGGTAGATCTCATCCACAATCAGACTGCCACCGCGCGCGGTAATCTCGCGGTGAATATGTTGCAGCTCATCATCGGCAATCAACGTGCCGGTAGGATTTGCCGGCGACGCAATCAAGACGGCAGCCGTACGCGCGCTCCACCGCTGCGTGATGTCGGCGGCGGTCATTTGGAAATTCGTGGCCGCACCCACTGGTACCTCGACCGGCACCCCGTTCATGCTGCGCACAAAGTGGCGATTAC
>JACMOJ010000251.1 GCA_014378085.1 Burkholderiales bacterium
ATTAGAAGAATCTAATATTTACCACGCGCCGAAGATGGTGCGGGCCCATCGAGATCAGCAACATGTCAGAGCAGCGAAACAGCGGCCCTCCCGCACAGCAGCGAAGCAGCGGACGTATCAACAAGGCCCCGGAGAATTTTCTCTCGCCAGAGATGATCGTCGAAGTGCAACGCGGTCGACGCGATTTTCTACGCGGCGCATTTGCATCTGCCATCACCGGTGCGGGTGCTGTCGTTGCGTCAGGGGCGGCGAGCAGCGCTGTGGCTCAATCCGCGTCGCTTGGCGACCCGAACATTCTTGAGCTGCCAGAACATACCAAGGGTCTTGGGCAACCCGTTGCGGCAACGCCCTACGGCATGCCGTCGAAATTTGAAAATAATCTTCAGCGGCGCGAGAGTCCGGGTTTAACGCGGGTGTCGGCGTCGTCAGTTTCGTTTTGCCCGCTGCAAGGGCTGTTTGGCATCATCACCCCGAGTGGGCTGCATTTTGAGCGGCATCATCAAGGCTGGTGGGACATCGACCCTACCAAACATCGCTTCATGATTAACGGCCTGGTAAAAAATGCCAAGGTTTATACGATGGATGACTTGATGCGGCTGCCCTCGGTGTCGCGTATGCATTTCATCGAGTGCGGCGCCAATACCGGCATGGAATGGGGCAACGTCGCCGTGCCGACCGTACAGTACACACACGGCATGTTGAGCTGCTGTGAATTCACCGGTGTGCCGCTGTCGGTTTTGCTTGAGGATTGCGGCTACGACAAGCTGAAAGGCAAGTACATCCTCGCCGAAGGGGCGGACGGTTCAAGCATGACGCGCAGCATCTCAATTGAACGTGCACTCGATGATTGTTTTGTGGCGTACGCCATGAACGGCGAGATGCTCCGCCCGGAGAATGGATATCCGTTGCGGCTGGTAGCGCCTGGCGTTCAAGGCGTCAGCTGGGTGAAATGGTTGCGTCGCTTGGAGGTTGGCGACAAGCCATATGCCACTAAAGACGAGACCATCCACTATGTCGACTTGATGCCCGATGGCACACATCGTCAGTACACTAATATTCAAGAGTGCAAGAGTGTGATCACCACACCATCCGGCGGCCAGACGCTGATGGACAAGGGTTTTTACAACGTGAGCGGACTGGCGTGGTCGGGCCGCGGCAAGGTCAAACGGGTAGACGTTTCGTTTGATGGCGGCCGTAATTGGAAGACGGCGAAGCTAGAAACACCGGTTCTTTCGAAGTGCCTGACGAGGTTCAGCATTGGGTTTAACTGGGACGGTAGCCCGGCCATTCTGCAGAGCCGTGCAATCGACGATACCGGCTACGTGCAACCGCAAATGCGCCAGCTTCGTGCGGTTCGCGGTACCCGCTCCATTTATCACAACAACGCCATTCAAAGCTGGAAGTTGGACACCAATGGCGAAGTCTCTAATGTGCATGTGGACTAAGCCGACGATGAAAAAATTGTCTACTTCGCTCGTGCTCGCCGCGACGCTCTTCGCCAGCACGGTCGCGCTTGCGCAACAGAAGTATCCCGGCGTTGGGCGTGCGGCAACACCCGCGGAAATCAAGGCGTGGGATATCGACGTTCGGCCGGACTTCAAGGGGCTCCCCGCGGGTTCTGGCTCAGTCCAAACAGGACAACAGATTTGGCAAGCGAAATGTGAGTCTTGCCACGGCACGTTTGGTGAATCCAACGAGGTGTTTACGCCAATTGCCGGCGGAACGAATAAGAAGGATATGGAAACTGGTCGTGTCGCGAGTCTGAAGCGGCCCGATTTCCCGCAGCGCAGCACCTTGATGAAACTGTCCGAAATGTCATCGCTGTGGGACTACATCAATCGGGCGATGCCGTGGAACGCGCCGAAATCGTTGAGTGCGGATGAGGTTTATGCGGTGACGGCATTCGTTCTCAGTTTAGGGGATATCGTTCCTTCCGACTTTGTGCTGTCCGACAAAAATATTGCCGAGGTTCAAGCGCGATTGCCGAATCGCAATGGCTTAGTCAAATTCATGCCGATGTGGGATGTGCGCGGTAAAGGTGACGTGACAAACGTGGCGTGTATGACGAATTGCGCGAAAGAAGTGTCACTTTCTTCGACACTACCCGATCATGCGCGCAACGCTCACGGCAATATCGCCGAACAAAATCGCCTCGTTGGTGCGGTGCGTGGTACCGACACCACCAAACCGCCGCCGCCGACGATGGCAACAACGGCAACAACAGCAACAACGGCAACAGCGGTAACGACGGCAACAGCGCAAGACGTTTCGCTATCTTCACTTGCACCTGCACCTGCAGCGGCATCGGCAGCGACTCCTGCGGGGGTGGCGTCGGCGCAGGAGTTGGCGCGCAAAAGTACCTGTGTCGCGTGTCATGTGAGCAACCGAAAGCTGGTTGGGCCGAGTTATGCCGACATCGCCAAGAAGTACGCCGGCGACGCGTCAGCGGTTTCCAAATTGATGGATAAAGTTAAAAAGGGCGGGGCGGGGGTTTGGGGCGTGATCCCGATGCCGCCCCACGCCGAGATGTCTGATGCAAATATCAAAACGCTGGTGGAATGGGCGTTACAAGGCGGCAAGTGAGGTGGCAAATAAGCGTTATGCGTTTTTGGTATTGATTTGAAGCAAATATTCTTGGGGCAGCCAGCAGGTGAAGTCTTGTATATTTCGTAGCCTGCCTCAAGTAATGCTAAATTTTTTCAGAATGCAAAGGATTAGACATGAATAGACGTCAAGTATTAAAAGTCAGCGGCGGAACCACCGTCATGGCATTGATGATTAGCGCTGGCCTGCTGAAGGCGGGCGATGTCGCGGCGCAAGAGTGGAACAAAAATGCGTTCGAGACAAAAAATCTCAACGACACGGTGAAGGCGCTTGGTGGCACTGCGGCGACTGAATCAAAGGACATCATCTTTGTGAACGCGCCAGACATCGCCGAAAACGGTGCGGTGGTACCAGTGGGCGTGCAGAGCAAGATTCCGAAAACCGAAATGATCGCAATTTTGGTTGAGAAGAATCCCAATTCGCTGTCCGCCTCCTTCATGATTCCGGACGGCACCGAGGCAACCGTGTCCACCCGCGTCAAGATGGGGCAAACATCGAATGTTCACGCGGTGGTGAAGGCGGATGGGAAGTTCTATTTTGCGAGTAAGGAAATTAAAGTCACGCTAGGCGGTTGTGGCGGCTAGAAGCGGCGTCTTTCTGCGCTATGCGGCGTTGCTTCTTCGTTTTGCTCGCTCATGTATAAAACACATGTCGCTTTCAAAGCCCCCGTCGCGTCTTGCCTAGTACAGAAATACTTGCTTCAAGTGGTGGCTCCGAGCGCTATTGCCGACCAACCAGCGCCAATATTCATTAAACAAGCAAGCAGAAGTTAGGAGAAATTCATGGCAGATCCGATGAGAATTCGCGCCCAGATGGCGGGCAATATGGTGGATGTACGTGTACTGATGGCGCACGAAATGGAAACAGGTCAGCGTCGCGACGCGGCAGGCAAAACGGTTCCAGCGTGGTTCATCCAAAGTGTGACGGCGACGTGCAACGGCAAGACGGTGTTGTCCGCCCAATGGGGGCCGGCCGTATCGAAGAACCCGTTTTTGTCGTTTCGCTTTAGCGGCGCAAAAGCCGGTGACAAGGTGATCGTCACTTGGATGGATAACAAAGGTGAGAAACGTACCGACGAAGCGGTGATCTCATGATTCGCGCTAATCGTCTCGCTGCGGCTGGCCTTGCCGCTGCAATCGCCGTTGCATCCGGCTGCGCCGTTGTTGTCGGTGATGACGTGAACAAGCAGGCGAAGGTCGCCGCCGCGCCGGTAAAGGTGATCTATCACGTCAGCGAAGGGATCGACCAAGCAACAGCGGCTCTGCGCAACGTGCGCAATCATTTGTCGGCGGACCCTACCACCAAGATTACGGTGGTCACACACGCCAACGGCATTGACTTCTTGCTTGATGGCGCGAAGGACAAAGGCGGCAATGAGTTCCAAGCCAACGTACAAGAATTGGTCAAACGCGGCGTCGACTTCCGCGTTTGTAAGATCACTCTTGAGAGACGCGGCATTGATCCAAAGCGAGTCATCGAAGAAGCCGTCCTCGTGCCAAGTGGTGTTGCCGAAGTGGCGCGCTTGCAGGCGCGGGAAGGGTATGTTTATTTAAAACCTTGAAGTTGATCGATAAGCTGGTGATACCGACCAAGTAATGCAGTAACGAATTGATTTCAAGCGCCGCAGAGCGCAGCTGGCACCGCCATTCATAAAATCCGGAGGAAAACATGCATCAAATCATCAGACCCGCATTAGCGAAGTGGTTGATAGCCGCCGCTTCCCTGGGGCTTTTTGTAGCAGGCACCGCAGGCGCACAAACAGCTGCGCCATCTTCTACGTCCAAGGCGGCCGCCAAGCCTGCCGCTACGGCAAAGGCTGCAGCACCAGCAAAAAGCACCGACCCGACGGTTCGTGAAATTGAGAAATACCGCGAGGCACTCGCTGACGGTAACCCAGCGGATTTGTGGGAAGCGCGCGGTGAAGATCTTTGGAAGCAGAAGCGCGGCCCAAAACAAGCGTCGCTGGAGAAATGTGACCTCGGCCTCGGCGAGGGCGTTGTGAAGGGCACCTACGCCAAGCTGCCACGTTACTTTGAAGACACCGATCGTGTGCAAGACCTCGAGTCGCGATTGGTCACTTGTATGGTGATGTTGCAGGGCTTTAGCTACGATCAAGCCAAACGCGCGCCGTTTGGTTCACCAGAGAATAAGTCCAACATGGAAGCGCTTGTCGCTTACGTCACCGCCAATTCACGCGGCCAAACGATGAATGTTTCGTCGAGTCACCCAAAGGAAAAAGAAGCCTACGACATCGGCAAGAAAATGTTTTTTCATCGCGGTGGCCCGCACGATTTTTCATGCGCAACCTGCCACGCCCAAGACAATATCCGTATTCGTTTGCAAGACTTACCAAACCTGACCAAACAAGAGCCTGCACAGCGCGCCTACACCAGTTGGCCGGCGTATCGCGTCAGCCAAGGGGAGTTGCGTTCGTTCCAGTGGCGTTTGTTTGATTGTTTCCGTCAACAGCGCTTTCCTGAACTCGAATTCACTTCCGAAGGATCGGTGGCGCTGACTACGTTCTTGGCTCGAAATGCCAACGGTGGCGTCTTCAGCGCGCCTTCGATTAAGCGTTAAGGAAATGAAGATGAAAAAGACAACTTATTTGATGGTGTCACTTGTACTTACTGGCGCGACCGCCGCCCACGCGCAAACCAAGGCGCCGGTTGCAGATCGTGCAACCGAAGTCATGAAAGCGTCGTTCAAGGAGCGCGGCCAAGCCAAACTTGACCGGCTTAATCAGGACAAAGCGATGGAGCTGTGTACCAAATACACCATCACGCCGATCCCAAGAAAGCTCGCGCTGGAGATCGAAGCCGAAAACGTAAAAACAATACCGTTCCCCGCCGATGGCAAGTATTTGGGCGATTGGAAGGCGGGCGAACGCATTGCACAATCCGGCGTAGGCATGCAATTCACCGATAACCCGGCGAACCCAAGCGGCGCAAACTGTTATGCCTGCCATAAGCTCGCGCCGCAAGAATTGTCGTACGGCACCATCGGGTCGAGCTTGTATCAATTCGGCAAGATTCGCGGGTACTCTCCTGAGATCGCCAAGTATGCGTTCGGGAAAATCTATAACTCCCAAGCCTATGCTGCTTGCTCGAACATGCCGCGTTTCGGGCACAACAAAATTCTGACTGAAACACAAATCAAGGATTTGGTTGCGTTGTTGATGGACCCTGAATCTCCCGTCAACAAGTGACAGATTTCCTTTAAAAATTGCGGTGAAATTTTTTTTAGAAAATCGTCATTCCTGCGGAGGCAGTAGCTCGTAGGGTGGGCAAAGCGCAGCGTGCTCACCATCGGTAGGTTCTCGTGGGCACGCTGCTGAGTTTGGAGGAGGGCCCAACCCACGAACCGCAACACTATTGCCGAAGGAGGCAACATGAAACGACTATCTGGCATCTTCGTCGCAGCGATACTATTAGGCGCAAACGCCAATGCGGCGCCGGCAGCGCCGGCAACCTTCACCCTCAAACAGCTCACGCTTGAAACCGCGCAACGTGCCGCGCAAGCCGCGCTCGATAAATGCCGCAAGGATGGCGCGCAGGTGGCCGTGGCGGTGGTTGATCGGGGTGGCAACACACAGGTGATGTTGCGTGATCGTTTTGCCGGTGCACACACGCCGGATACCGCAGTCAACAAAGCGTGGACATCCGTCAGTTTCAAGATCAGCACCACGGAACTCGGCAAGGAAACGGAGTCCAACAAACCCTCC
>JACMOJ010000030.1 GCA_014378085.1 Burkholderiales bacterium
GCCGCTTCACGCAAGTCCGACAGGCGCGCATTAGTGCATGAGCCAATGAAAGCGGCCTCGATCGGAATGGAGTTCATCCTGTCGCCCGGCCGCAAATCCATGTATTGCAATGCGCCTTCCATTCCGCGCGCCTTACCGGCGTCGCCCGCACTTTGCGGATCCGGCACCACATCGTCAATGGCGACCACATGTTGCGGGCTGGTACCCCAGGTCACTTGCGGTGCGAGCGAGGAAACGTCAATTTGCAGATCGCGGTCAAACACGGCATCGTCATCGCTGCGAAGCAGTAGCCAATACGCCACCGCGCGATCCCAGCTTTTGCCCTTCGGCGCGTACGAACGACCGCGCAGGTATTCAATAGTTTGCGCATCGGGTGCCACAATTCCTGTAAACGCGGCGAATTCGATGGCCATATTGCAAAGCGTCATGCGCGCTTCAATCGGCAATGCGTCGATGGCACTGCCGGCGAATTCAATCGCGTGTCCCGCGCCGCCGGATGAGCCGTATTTGCCGATCAGCGACAACACCAGATCTTTCGCGAACACGCCTGTCGCAAGGCGACCATCGCAGCGAATGCGCATCGTCTTTGGACGGCGCTCCTCGACTGTTTGTGTGGCTAACGCCTGTTCGATGCCGCTGGAGCCTACGCCCCATGCAAGCGCGCCCAGGCCGCCCAGAGTGCAGGTGTGCGAGTCGCCGCAGACCATGGTGGCTCCGGGCTGCGCGATGCCTTGTTCTGCAGCGATGACGTGGGTGATGCCCTGGCGCGGATCATTGATATCGAAAAACGTTATCGCCTCTTCGTGCGCGCCGTCGCGCATCGCACGGATGAACTCCTCGCCACCCTTGAACTTGGTACCTTCGCCGCGCCCGGGATCGGTATCGACAATGTGGTCAATGGTGGCAAATGCGAGTTGCGGACGCCGCACTGGAATGCCCGATGACTTCAGGTTGCGCAGCGCAACCGCACCCGAGCGTTCATGCAAAAACACACGGTCGATGTGTAGAAGGTTAATCCCGTCGCCCAGGTCGGCAACGAGATGCTCCTCCCACAATTTGTCTATCAGCGTGCGCGGCATGATGGCTTTTTTCTCGTCAGGCAAAGTGCATCACGCTGCCACCACGGGTTTGATCTCGCGCTTGATACGCGTGGATGCAATCAAGGCGAGCGTCACAAGCCCGACCAGCACATAAAACGCGATGTCGTAACTCTTGAAACGATCAAACAATACTCCAGTGAGCCAGATGCCGACGCCGCCGGCGATTGCATCCATGAGCGTGATGGTGCCAAGAATTTTTCCGGAGTGCGTGAGGCCGAAATTATTCACCGCCTGCAATTGCAAAAGCGTGTAAAGCCCACCCCAGCCGAAGCCGGTGATGATAATCGCCGACCACAACAAATCCGTGCTTTGCGACGCGAGCATTACCAGGCCCGTCAGCATGACCAAAATATTGATGAAGAAAACGATTCGCAGATTGAAGTAATCCACCAACAAGCCAAACAGGAATTTACTGATCAAGCCCATCGTGAAAAGAATACTCAACCCGAATCCTGCCGCCTGCGGCGTCCAACCCAGGCCACGAAGGTGCAGAAACAAATGCGATGCCAGCGCTAGCAGCGAGTAGAACGTCGTCATTGCGACGATGGCGAGCGCCCAGAAACTCACGGTACGAATCGCTTCCGGAAAAGTCAGATCGCCGGGGGATGCCCGGTGTGAGCCTCCAACCGTCGGCTCACCGAATCCGAGGGGCTTCTGTCCCATTTCATCGGGGCGGCGCGCGAGCCAAAAGCAGATCAGGAATAATAAGACGTTGAACGACGACATCCATTCAAACGTCTCCCGCCAACCGTGTTTCGCGATCAGAGCGACGATGATCGGTGTGAACACCATCCCGCCCATGCTTGAGCCGACCAGCGCGATGCCGATCGCCGTGCCGCGATGCTTCACGAACCATTGCGACACATGAATCACCGCGATGTTGATGCCGGCGCACACCAGCGCCAGGCCAAACACGGCATGTATCAGGTACATATGCATGAGGCTGGTAATGTGACCGTACGAGTAGTAGGCGAGTGGCATCAGCACGCAGCCCGTCAGCATCAGACGACGCACGCCAATCTTGTCGATCAATACGCCCGCGAACGGTGCTGCCATCCCGGCCACAAACAGCGTGATTAAATCGCGAAACTTCAATTGCCCGCGCGTCCAGCCGAATTCTTTCAAAAGCGACTCATCGTAACCGGTGATGCTAGTCGTGGTGAATCCGTTGGTGACCATCAACATGAATAGCGCCAGTAACGCCATCACCCATGGGTAGAAGCGTTTTGGATTGGTGGCCGATGCAATTGCCTCAATGGTCATGGTTTTCTCCGAAAATTTACTATTCGCAAATAATGTACGAGTGTGAGTTCTATCTATTGGTGTGACAAACACTGTTCGATGGCGAGACTGATATCCAGCAGCCGCGCATCAGTTCCGCGCGTAGTCATGATCTGCACGCCGACCGGCAATGTAGCGGCTTCGACCGGCAACGGCAGACTGAGCGCGGGTGCACCGGTAAAATTGGCGAGGCATGTGAAATCGGCCTGGTTGGTGGGAACAGGTTCACCAAAGGCGAAGGCAGCGTGCGGTACGGTCGGCCACAGTAGCGCGTCGACACCATCCAGCAATTGCCGTTGCACGAGGATGGCAGCATCGATTCGAGCGCCGGCAGCGACAAGATCGGGCGCGCTTTTTTGTTTGCCAAACGAAATCATGCGGCGCAGGTGCTCTGACAGGCCGTCATCCCCACGCGAAAATTCTGGTCCCAGTGTTACTGCGAGTTCGGATTCGCACAATAGCAATCCGGCGCGCCGTGCGGCGGCAAGTTTTGTTTGATCCACGCTGTTCTCAACGAGGTCGGCACTCGCGGCCCGCAACGTATTCAACAGGTGCCGATACGCGTTCGCGGCGGCAGGTTGCAGGCGTTGTATCGCCGCCCCATCGAGAATGGCGAAACGGCATTCGTTGAGTTTCACCGGCAAGGGTTTCGCCATGAGCGGGTATTCGACCGACCACGCGGAGTCTCGGTCGAAGCGGCAGATGACATCCGCAATGGCGCGGATATCCGCCACCGTCGTGGCCAATATTCCGACATGATCCAGTCTGCACGATAGAGGCTCGATACCGTTCACGCTAATCAATCCATAACTTGGTTTATAGCCCACCACGCCGCAATAAGCGGCGGGGATTCGGCACGAGCCCATCGTGTCGGTGCCAAGTGCGATTCGCGCAAAGCGCGCCGCAACGGCGGCCGCACTGCCGCCACTGGAACCGCCCGCCGTGAAACCCGCCCGATGCGGATTTTCAGTGCGGCCAAAATGCGGATTGTCTGTGGTCGCACCCAATGCAGCTTCTTCCATGTTCACCGTGCCAATAATCGTGGCACCAGCCTCTCGAAGCATGCGGACCACCGCCGCATCTTTATCTGCGATGCGTTGTCGAAACGCACCGATGCCCGCCGTAAACGGCAGACCGCGCACAGCGATATTTGCTTTTACCGCGACGCTAAAGCCACGTAACAAACCCGTTGCGTGGTTATTTGACACGAGCGGCGAAGACTCCCGATCCATCACGATATTGAGGCGTGCATTGTCGCGCGCGATATTTGCCTGTGCTTGCTCGATGGAAAGCAGCGAGGAGGCAGTTGGCATCACGCCTCTATTTACCATGCCGTTTATCGATGAGGCGAATCGGCTTTTGCCGCGACTCAATGCCGGTGAGCGGGGCAAGCGTGCCGCGTGCCTCAAGCATCACTTGCATTTGCACGCCAAAGTGCTGTTTCAGAATACCGGCGAAACGCTCGGCCAGGTGGGAGTCATTTTCGCGCCCCGCCGCCACTTCGACGCGCACCAGAAGCTCGTCGCGCCCCTTGGCATCGCGCTCTGCGACGCAAATAAATTCTCCCCCGAACGCGGCCTCCTGTTCAAGTACTGGCGCCAAACCTTGCGGATAAATATTGATGCCGCGCAACTTGATCATGTTGTCGCTGCGCCCGAGGAAACCTTCGATGCGTTTGAAATTGAGTCCCAACGGTGACGAACCGGTCTTAATCGCCGACACATCTTTGGTATTGAATCGGATCACCGGATAAATATCGTCTTTGTAAATGCACGACACAATCAAGTTGCCGTTTTCGCCGTCTGCGACCGGCTGGTCGGTCTCGACATCGCCAATCTCCACGTACTGCGCATCTTCCATCACGTAGAGCCCGGCGTGATCCGGCCCTTCGGCGGCGATGCAGCCCGTATCACCGACACCGTACCAATCAAATACTTCGCAACCGCCCCACGAAGCGGCCAGCGCATCGCGCGATTCACGGCCCATATGGCCGGAGATAATCCGGATAGGAATATCGCGACCCGGCACGATGCCTGATTCGGCAGCGACATCGGCGAGTTTTTTGATGTAATCAGCAAAACCGACGATGGCGGTGACGCCAAAATCTTTCATCAATTGCACCTGCTGCGCGGAGCGCGTCTCGACACCGGTGCCGGCCGAGAGAAAATGGCACGCGTGTAATGCAGCACCGCTTCGCGCACATAGTGCCCGCCGTTAATTAGCCCGTGGCCGTAAACCGAATGGATGCGATCGTTGGCACCGATGCCTTGCAACGTATACGCTCGACCTAGTAACAGATTCTGGATTTCTCGCCCACGCGGGCCGAATGGCAGCGGCTGCGGTCGGCCGGTGGTACCGCTAGTGGTGTGCAGCACCATTGGCGGACGATGCGCAATATCAAAACTATCAAGACCATGGTAATCACCCAGCGGCGGTGCCAGTTCCACACTTTCCATCAATTCGGTTTTAGAAAAAGTTGGCAGTTTGATGATGTCAGCAAGTCCCTTGATATCACCGGCCTCGATACCTTTGCCGCCCCACAGACGCTGATAAAACGGGATTTTCCATGCGCGTTGCAGGCATGATTTGAAACGTGCGTCTTGAATAGCGAAGAGCTCGTCGCGGCTTATCTTGGTATAGCGCGCCAAAAACGCATCGCCCAACAGATACTCTTCACGAAGTTTTTTCCAGTCGAAACAATCAAAATAAAGGGGTGAATTCATTTTCTATGATGTAGCCGTAAGTGAGACGATTTCGGAGACATCGGCAAGGAGGGGCAAATTATTGATCGCTGCAAACAAGGCATTTACATTCCCGGCTGCCAACGCCTCAGGCGCATGCGCGCAACAGGCATTAAATTTTTCGCGTTGCGCGTCAACGGACATCGGCGCTTCGGGTGCACCATAGACGAATGGCATGTCGTGCATACATTGCTGGCCATTTTTTAGCGTCACTTCAATCGATTGTGGACGCAAGGCATTGACATCGCTATCGCCGTTGGCAGCCATCGATATACGCGGTGCCAGCGCGGCTAACGCGGGATCGGCCAACGCATGCGCCTGATACGCGGATAAGCCGACAGTGCCCTGCGTCAACGTGGTCGCCAACAAAAAAGGCATACAGAGACGCGCGTAATTTGCCGTCATGCCTCCGATCATAGGTCGATCCACCAATTGCCGCACCAAGGGGGGCGCATAGACGATAATTTTGTCGACGTCGGTCGCGCCAAATTGATATTGCTGCATCAGCGCCCGTAGCCCGGCAATGCCGCCCTGCGCCGCACGCCCGGTGGGAAAGGGTTTGTGCGAGACGCGCTCAATTTGCCAGATGTCGCCGAGCCCCCTGAACGGAGAATTGGGCGCGTCCAATGAAATCGCGCCGGGTTCAAAGAGTGAAAAATAGCCCTGTTTGCCATCGAGGACTTGGTGCGGGCCACGAAAACCCTGCATCGCCAAATCCACCGCTCCTATCGCTGCGCGCGCTGCGAAACCGATTTGTAACGCTAACGCGGGCGTGCCCTCAATATGCGCCTGCATGGTGCCGGCAAGCTGGCTATACGCGAGACCGAACGCGTCGCGCATGGCGTTTTCATCGAGCCCGGCCAGCAAAGATAATCCCGCAACGGCACCCAGACAGCCGCATTGCGCAGGCCGAAAAAAACGGATCGCACTCTGCGCAGTCATGCCAATAACAGTCGCCACATCGACCGCTAATGCCAACGCTGCTGTGAATTGCGCGCCGCTGATTTTCTCGCGCTCATGGCGCGAATCTGCGTATGAAAGCATCGACGCTAAAATCACTGCCATCGGATGAACCACTGCATTTTCATGCACACAATCGAATTCTTGATTGTGGATATGAAACGCGTTCAGCAAGGCTGCGTTCAGGGTCGGAAAACTTTCTTGCGTCCCCCACACTCGCGCACTATTTATCGGCTCCGCCATTCCCCACTGCCGCACCGCCGCCAGCAATTGCTGCGATTGCGGTACGGCACGACCCGCGAGCGCAACCGCGACGCTATCCTGAATCCAAACCTGCGCGGCGCGATGCGCGCTGGCGGGTACGCTGCCCGGATCGCAATGGCGGATCAGATGTGCAATAACAATTTCGATTCGATCCGTCACGGCCACGCCCCGGAAAATTCCTCAATCTTGCCACCGTTTGCTAGTGCCATCGTGGACAAAATCAGGCCGTCTACATTGCGCGCGCCGGCTTCAGTCAATAGCAATCGCGCCTTGTTGATGATTTCGCTCTCGCTGAGCGGCAATTCCGGGTCGCCCAGTGCGTCACGCTGTTCGTGTTCAACGACACGACCGTCGGAAAATATTACGCGCACGTTTGCGCCGTAATGGTTCGGAAAACGCGCACTAAAATCGGCCCCTTCACGCACCACAACCTTATTTCGCAGGGCGATAATTTCAGGAAGTTGCAGGCGGGCGGGCGAGAATTGTGCAAGCCAAGGCGCACCGTGTGCAAGCACCACCGCAGCGCAATGCTGCAAACTGAACTTGGCCTGGTGCTCCGTTTGCGGCACCGGCTGATTGCAAAAATCGATTGCGCTTCTGTAAGTTGTAATTTCGATGGCAACAATATCTGCGCCGGGAGTTTCACGACGCATTTTTTTATGGACGGCAAGGGCCGCATCGATGGTCGGATGCGCATGGCGGCAAGCCGGCCATGGCTTGAAACTGACTTCATGAATCAGCCAGCCTCGATCAGCACCGTACATCACCATGCCACTGTCCGACTCCGGTGCCATCGCGGCAAACAGCCCTTGCGGCCCCTCCAACAACGACAGCGGCCCACGCACTCCATCGGCGGCGAGCAAGGCGGCCTGTACGCCGGTCTGCGCAGCCTGCGCATTATGCAGCGATTTTGTTTCGCACGCCTCATGGCGCATCTGCCACAGGCCACCGGTGCGACTACCGGCATTGCCGAGCGCCCACGCAGTTTGCAGCGCGTTCAGACCCAGTAAATCGGCCGCCGCCGCAGCGGCACCAAATACACCCGCCGTGGAGGTATTGTGAAAAAATGCGTAGTGCGATGGCCCAAGCGCGCGGCCAATGCGGATGGTCGCTTCATAGCCGCGCACAATTGCGGAGAGTAATTGGCTCGCAGTGGCATTTGCCATTTCGGCAGTGGCAATGGCGGCGGGAATAATCACCGGCCCTGGATGCAAAATGGAGCTCCGGTGCAAATCGTCCATCTCAAGAAGATTGCCGAGTGCAGCATTCAATTGCAGTGCATACCACCAATCGCGCCGACCCGCACCCAAGGCGCGACAAGGCCCCACCGCGCTCTTCGCGGTAACATTAACAAAACCAGTTGCGGATGCTGATTTCGCGCCCAGCGCTGCCGAACCCAGCCAATCGAGCACGTGCGATGCGGCGCGGCGTTGACTGGCAATTTCAACCGGGCGCGCGAGCTTTTCTACCAGCGTTTGCAACACGGTTTCAGTAGTGGTAACTTGTCCGGACATTTAAGAAGTATACTCAAAAAATGAAATCAACCACCAACCCGCGTTATCAGCAGATTGCCACCGAATTGCGCGCCCAAATTGCGCGCGGCAAATTTGCCGTTGGCACGTTGTTACCGACCGAAATTGAAATCTGCGCCATGTACAAAGTATCGCGCCATACCGCTCGTGAGGCGCTGAGAATCCTCACCGAGGAAGGTTTGGTCGAGCGTTATCAGGGCCACGGAACGCGCGTGGTGGCCTCCGAGCCGCACGCGTTTCAGCGCAGTATCAGTTCCATCGCCGACTTGATGCAGTATGGTGCCAATACCCACCTTACTGCCATGAAGACTTCACGGTTGGTCGCCGATGCCGAAATCGCCGCACTGTTGCAATGCGATGTCGGCACCCGTTGTGTTCACGTCCATTGCCTGCGAAGTGAACGTCACGCCAAAGTTCCTTTTTGCGTTACCGACGTTTACCGTATTGACGCCGCCGATGCCCTCACCAAGCGAATGGCGAGTCTCAAAGATGCCGTGCTGGCCATCGTCGAAACGCTTTCGGTAAAGCATATTGGTCGGGTCGAGCAGCGCATCAGCGCGAGCCGCCTTGATCCCGCGAGCGCCAAGTCGCTCCGCACCCCCGCCAAGGAACCGTGCCTGCTGATCGTGCGCCGACATTTTGACTACAAAGGCAAATTGATTCTGGCCGCAGTCAACCAGCATCGCGCGGTCGACTATGTTTACGCCATGGAATTGAAACGCAGCAAATGAAATTAAATTGCCAACTTATTTGATAATTTTTCCACAGGATTTGCAATGTCACTATGGCCATCTCCGCCCCCCTATTCTCTGGTGGGTAAACACGGCATGTCACCCGAGACGCGCCACGACGAACGCGCCCGTTTCAATTTTCTCGCGCAATTAAATAGCCACCTCGCCGCCAACGTGTTGCCTGGCAATGCGCGTGCGTATGAAACGCGGGCGAAACCGGCATACGAAAAAGAACACGGTCACGCACCGCAGGACCGGCATGAAGTTCGCCGCGCGATGCTCAAAGACCCGCATTTCCAGATGTGGAGCGCGCTGCGGCGTTCTTCGATGGAGTTGCGCCAACAGGCGGGACGCGAAGTGGTGTTGCGGCAACTAAATGCCCTCAATGCGACCGCGCGAAAACTCAATGCCAATTCGCCGCGATTGAAACTCGACGCCCATTTTGAAGCGCCTGCGTACCTCACCAAGGTCGATCACCATTGCATGCCGGGTGGCTATTTTGCGGAGCTGACAGCGGACGATGTCAGCGCGGCTGCCAATTACGATGTCGGAATCTTTGCCACCACGGCGGGTGGCTTGGGCCGCTTCAACGATGGCGCGGGTCATGCCGTTGTCGGCTGGCTGAAGGCGCGCCATCCTGATTTCAAGCCATTGCGGGTACTTGATATGGGCTCTGGCCCCGGCCACAGTTTGTTGCCAATTGCCGAGGCCTATCCCGATGCTGAATTCGTCGCCATCGATGTGGCGGCCCCGCTATTGCGCTTCGGCCATGCGCGCGCCAAATCGATGGGTGTCAACAACATCACCTTCGTTCAGGCAAATGCGGAAAGCGTCGATGAGCAGGATGAAAGTTTCGATCTCATTTTCACCACCATGTTTTTGCACGAGACCTCCAACAAAGCGATTCGCCGTATTTTCGCCGAGACTCACCGCCTCGCCAAACCGGGCGCGCTCGTGATCCATTTGGAACAGCCGCAATTTCCTGGTTTGCCGCCGTTTGAGCAATTCATGCGCGATTGGGATGCGCTCTATAACAACGAGCCGTTCTGGACAGGCATGCACGACATGGATATCGACGCGCTAATGCTGGAGGCCGGTTTCGCGCGCGAGAAAATGTTCATCGACAAAGCCGATGCCATCGTCGATGAAGAAATTTTCGGCAAACCGGATCCGAGCGTTGAGGACTATGGCCGTAAAGCAAGCTGGCATCTTTTTGGAGTGCGCAAATGACGGACGAGCAACCGATCGATTGGATCGCGCTCGCTGGTGCCAAGCCAAAGGGCAAGCGTCCGTATTTTTTTGATGACTCGGCGACGGAACGCGTGCTGGCTATCACCATGGCTGTCGCGCAGGAACTTGCAGTGACGCGTGAGCGGCTGGATACGATCGAGCGGTTGCTGGAAGAAGGCGGGGCAATCAAACGCGCCGATATCGACGCTTATACGCCCGATCCCGCGGCCGCAAACGAGCGCGCCGAGTGGTCGCGCGCATATATTGCGCGCGTGCTGCGCATTGTTCAGCAGGAAATGGAAGCACTGGCCAAACCCGAACATGAATACGAATTGGTGGACAAAGCCAACGAATTGCGAAAGGAATGACATGAGTGAACTCAGTGAGATCAAACGCGGACTGCCACTGTTATCCAAACACGAAGGCGTGTGGGACGGCTGGTATCGCCACTATGACCCAAATGGCAACAAGGTCGACGAACACCGCTCGCGGCTGGTATGCCGCTTTCCCGATGGCGGTGCGGTTCCGTATCACCAAACAAACTATTACAGTTGGGCCGACGGGAAAAAAGAGGTGCGCGATTTTCCCGCTACCTACCACGACAACCGCATGTGGTTTGACAACGAACTCATCACCGGTTGGGCGGCCGAAGTCGGGCTTGACGACTTTCATCGCAGCGTGATGTTGTATTGGAAACGCAAAGGCGACGAAGATTTGTATCTGTATGAAATGATTCAATTGGCAGACTGTGGAAAATATCGGCATCGTGTCTGGCACTGGTACCGCGCAGGCCGTATTGTTTCCCGGACTCTGATTGATGAGGAACGTGTGTCTCA
>JACMOJ010000252.1 GCA_014378085.1 Burkholderiales bacterium
CCGGCGTAGGCATCGTGCATCAAGTGAATCTGGAATACCTAGCGCGCGGCGTGCACGCCAAAAACGGGGTTTATTATCCTGATACTTTAGTCGGCACGGATTCGCACACCACCATGATTAATGGCGTTGGTGTGGTCGGCTGGGGTGTAGGAGGTATCGAGGCCGAAGCGGGGATGTTGGGCCAACCGGTCTATTTCCTGACGCCCGATGTGGTCGGCGTGAATCTCACCGGTAAATTGCCCGAAGGCACCACCGCAACCGATCTGGTGCTCACCGTAACCGAAATGCTAAGGGCCGCAAAAGTCGTCGGCAAATTTGTCGAATTCTTCGGCGAGGGCACGCGCGCGTTGAGCGTGCCGGATCGTGCCACCATTGCCAACATGGCACCGGAGTACGGTGCCACCATGGGATTTTTCCCGGTTGATGAGGCGACCATGGAATATTTCCGCGCGGGTGGCCGCACCAGTGATGAACTGGACAAATGCGAAACTTATTACAAGGCGCAAGGCTTATTCGGCGTACCGATGGCGGGCGACTGCGATTATTCGACCACGCTGGCACTTGACCTCACCACCATCAAGACCTCATTGGCGGGACCCAAGCGCCCACAGGACCGGATCGAACTTGGGAATATGAAGTCGCAATTCAAGGCGCTCTATTCCAAGCCCCCTGCTGAGAATGGTTTTGCCAAAGCGGCAGGCGACCTGGCGAAGCGGTTTACGACGGCCGATGGCGTCGACCTCGGCTCAGGCGATGTGCTGATCGCGGCAATTACGTCGTGTACCAATACGTCCAATCCGAGCGTCATGCTGGCAGCGGGACTGCTTGCCAAAAAAGCGTTTGAAAAAGGTCTGAAGGTCAAACCACATATCAAAACCTCCCTAGCGCCGGGAAGCCGTGTGGTTACCGATTACCTGACGAAATCCGGCCTGCTACCTTATCTTGAAAAGATGGGGTTTTATCTTGCCGGCTATGGTTGCACAACGTGTATCGGCAATGCCGGGCCGCTCGCTGAAGCGATCGAGGATTTGATCGTAACGAACGACCTCGTTTGCGCAGCGGTGCTTTCGGGCAATCGCAATTTCGAAGCGAGGATCCATGCCAACATTCGCGCCAATTTCCTCGCCTCACCGCCACTGGTCGTGGCGTATGCCATTGCCGGCAACGTGCTGACCGATTTGCAAACCGAGCCCGTTGGCCAAGGGTCGGACGGCCCCGTCTATCTGAAAGATATCTGGCCGACCAGTCATGAAATCGCCGGCGTCATGGGCTTCGCGATGGATCCGGCCGTGTTCAATGCGCGCTATTCAAATCTGGGTGCCGACAATCCGCTATGGCAAAACATCAAAGGCACAGTCGGCCAGGTCTATGACTGGCCAAAATCCACTTACATTGCGGAACCACCATTCTTTGCCAACTTTGGCATGGGTGCGGGCAAGGCACACAACATAAAAGGTGCGAAAGCGCTGGGCATATTCGGTGATTCGGTGACGACCGATCACTACTCTCCAGCGGGCGCAATAAAGGATTCGTCACCTGCCGGAAAATATCTGATCGATCACAAGGTATTGAAGGCAGATTTCAACAGCTATGGCGCCAGACGCGGCAACCACGATGTGATGATGCGCGGAACTTTCGCCAACGTTCGCACCAAGAACCTGATGATCCCGGCCAAGGCCGATGGCACCCGTGTTGAGGGGGGGCTGACGCTGATGCAGCCGGCGGCCGAACAACTGCCTATTTACGATGCGGCGATGCGGTACACGGCAGCAGGAACGCCGACGGTGGTCTTCGGCGGCGAAGAATATGGCACCGGCTCTTCGCGCGACTGGGCAGCCAAGGGTACCCAGGTGCTAGGCGTGAAAGCCGTGATCGCGAAGAGTTTCGAACGCATCCATCGCTCGAATCTGGTAGGGATGGGTGTGCTGCCGTGCCAGTTCAAAGGCAGCGATACGGCGGTGTCGCTCGGTATAAAAGGCGATGAGGACTTCGACATCATCGGCATTGAAGGCGGCATCAAACCACAGATGGATGTAACGCTCGTCATCAAAGGCCCGGACGGCTCGAGGAAAGAGGTCCCGGTGCTACTGCGGATCGATACGCCTATTGAAGTTGACTACTACCTGCATGGCGGGATTTTGCCGTACGTGTTGCGGGAGTTGGTTGCGTAGACCACATCTTGGCGTGGTGGAAGTCTTTAAAAAGAGCCGAATTCTTCCGGCTCTTTTTCGTGAAGATGGAACGTGGCATCGCAAGTTGGTGCCAATTGAAATCACTGTAACTACAGTTGAGAGTGCATTTAGAGTGATGAAGTATTGCGACAGCCGTCGAAAAGCCTAAAACGCCAACTGGCGCGGCGCACGGGCCAGAAATGTCTCAATCGGCGCACCAGTGTTGGGGTTTGAGTTTTAATTAAATCCGGTCGGGCGTGTTTCGCAGTCATGTCGGTGGGGCTTGCCACTGATTGCATAAAAATTAATATGGCTACCAACATTGGCCTGCCATACGACAGTTTCAGGATGTAGAGCGCTGTCATGTTGTGCAATGGGTTCTGCCGCTGCTGTCGCGCTCGTCGAGTTATCGGCACGGCGCATCACGGCAGCTAATGCGGGTACGCGACACTGCAAGGTCTGGTGAAGGATCCCGAGTTATGGCGGTGCGGCATTGCGACGGTCGCCGTAACCGATCTGGAGTTGCTTCAATCGAGCTGATGGTC
>JACMOJ010000253.1 GCA_014378085.1 Burkholderiales bacterium
AAAGCCGATCGCATGCACCAAGCCGTCGAGGTGATCCCAGGACTTGCCGAGGTCGGCAAAGAGCGCCGCGATCTGCTCATCGCTGCCGACGTCGCAATCGAAAATCAGCGTGCTGTTGAAGTTGGCGGCGAATTCCGTAATGCGATCCTTGAAGCGCTCGCCGACATAGGTGAAGGCGAGCTCTGCGCCTTCGCGGTGGCAGGCCTGGGCAATGCCATAGGCGATCGAGCGGTTCGACAGCACACCGGTGATCAGAATTTTTTTACCTTGCAAGAATGCCATCGAGACTCCACGAAAAAGGCGCACCGGGACTGCGGCGCAGTCGCCAGGAATGACGAGATTGTAGGGGCTCAGGACGATCAGGGCAAATCCGGGGCACTGCATGCCGGCGCCCGGCCAGCCCCGAGCGGAGCGAGCCACGTCAATGACTGGCAGGCTAATTCAGACGTGGCTCAACCACGGGTAACACGCGGTAGGCGAATTATTGCGGCTAAGCGATAACATCGTCCTTTCATGCTTGAAAGGAAGTGAACGACCCTGCAATATAGGGGGCTTTTGAACCACGCCTCCATTGCCATATTTCACTACTCTATTAATCAAGCAGCAATTTTCGCGGCGCGCGTAGAATCGCCGCGACCGGCTAAAAGCCCCGCAACCGCAATATCTTCGTCAAGTTCGTCCCAATGAATGCCGTTCGCCGATAGTTCACATTTTTGGCGCTGATCCGGTTTCGCATGCAACAACCGAGGAAACCACGCCAACGGAATACCGAGTGTGCGTCCATCCGACAGTTCGACCCACATGCTGTTATCGTCAAACCGCACTGATTTAGCCGAAGTATTCATGCCATGCCCTTTCAATAATTGCTGTGTTTTCCTCAACGGCTTCCGCCAGTTCGCGCAAGGTTCTTGCATCAAATCCATCGCTGCCGCCCAAATGAACCGTTGGGTGCAACCAGAACTTCGCTTCGCCATCGCTTCCGCGAACGTGCACATGTACCGGCTCTCTCGGACTGCCTTCGTTTGAGTAGAAGAAGAACCGATATCCCTTATAGCGAAAGATCACTGGCATTTGGTTTCTTATTGCGCGTACGTCATTTCCCGCTGTTTAGCGAGATAAGTAAAAAATATCCGGCGCCCGACGCCAACAACTTCGCAAACTTCATCAGCCGTTTTCCCGGAATTTTCATAGAGCACTTTGGCATTCTCCAATTTCACGACATCAGTTCGTGGCCGATCGCCCGTTTTTCCACGTGCCTTTGCCGATGCACGGCCCGCAGGGGCGCGCACAGCGCGCAACTCCCGTTCCATCTGATGGATGGCGCCCATCATCGACAGGAAACAACGTCCGGTGGCGGTACTTGTATCAATATTTTCGCGCAAAGAAACCAAGCTGACCTGTTTTTTCGCCAGAAATTGTGGCGTTTCCAGCAGATTCATCAAGGACTGCGTGATCCTGCTCAATTCCGTTACTACCACTGCGTCGCCAGGCCGAACATATTCCATCAGTTGATCCCAGCCTGGTCAACGAAAACGCCAATTTGACCCTTTTGAGGCGTTGGGCATTAATAGCCAGACACCACGCTCAAGTGCGCTGGTCGAGAATCTGAATTCGCGGCTTCGGAACAATTTCACATTGCGCCGTCAGCTTGGATCGCACTTGAACCTGCTGCAATTTTTCCTGAATCATCGGCGCTACCTGCGCAGTCGGGTTCAAGTGCGCGTAGGTAAAAGTCCGACCCAACTCATGACCGGTCAGGATCATCTGCAGTGGCTCAACCGACTTGGCTTCGGACCGCTGCAGCCAAAACAAGCTTGAACAGCCGGACGCATGTCGCATCCTGAAGCCACTCGCGGAACAAATGAAATTCCAGTGCCTCGATGAAAGAAACTCGCTCGCCTTTGTTACCCAAAACAGGCAGGTTTTGGACCACGCCCCGGTTCAGGAGCGCGCCTTCTTGACCGCACGTGCCGGCGCGGCAGCACTCTTCTGATTTACCCGTCGCACCGCAGCGACCTTGCGCGGTCCCTTGCCGGCAGCGCTGGCGGGGACGCGGCGGGGCGC
>JACMOJ010000254.1 GCA_014378085.1 Burkholderiales bacterium
TATCAGCGCTTCAGCTGCATTCGCCCAGACCCCGCCCGAGCAGCCAAAAGGTGACCGCGCGCATAAAATGCATGAGCGTCTGAAAGCCGCTGATAAAGACGGCGATGGCAAAATCAGTCGCGCTGAAGCAGTGGCAATGCCGCGTATTGCCAAACACTTCGACGAGATCGATACCAACAAGGACGGCCTCATTACGAGAGAAGAATTGAAAGCGTTTCACGACAAGCGCGCTGCCAACAAACCTAAGTAACTGCCGCGAACGTTCGGACGCATCGTCGGTGAGCAATCGTAAGCGTATTTTTTTGACGGGCCAATTGACATGAAGCGAGCCTTGCTAATGGTGATGAAATACCTTTCCATTGTCGGACTTTCATGTTTTTTGGCCTTTGTCATCTCTCATGCAATCGCGTCCGCGCAGGCGGCAACGCAAACTACAAAAAACGCAGCCACCAGCGCCGACGGTTATGTCACCTTTGCCTCGCCAGGTGCGTTCAACATAGAAGCTTCCCTCGCTTCGTGGAGAGATGCTTCCAGGGCGCGTGAAGTGCCAGTCAAAATCTATTTCCCCACTATCAATTCCGCGACAGCGCAGGCAGGCATATTTCCGGTCATTCTCTTTTCGCACGGCCTGGGTGGTAGCCGCGAGGGCGGAAATCGCTGGGCGGCGCGCTGGGCCAGCCACGGTTTTGTCGTGTTGGCCATGCAGCATCCCGGCACCGATGAGTCTCTGTGGAAAGGGATCGCGGCGCGCGATATTACAGGCAGCATGAAGGCCGGTATGACATTCACCAATCTCGCCTTGCGTGTGGGCGACGTGCACTTTGTCATCGATGAGGTATTCCGTCGTACGGCACTTGGCGAAACGCCGTTCGCGAATGCGGATCCGAAACGACTCGGCATGTCCGGGCATTCGTTCGGTGCCCAAACGACACTTTCGGTCGTGGGACAGAAGACGCCACTGTCCGATGAGCAATCAGGATTGGACTCGCGTATTTCGGCCGCGATCGCGTTCAGCCCCAACGCCCGCAACAAAAACAACCTGGCAAGGCAATTTGGCGACATCAAGCTGCCATTTTTCTCCATCACCGGTAGCGACGATGGGAGTATCCTTGACGACGGCACCAAGCCGGAACATCGTCGCCTGCCTTATGAAAACATGGCACCGGGCCAAAAATACCTTGCCGTGTTTGATCGCGGCGATCATATGGTGTTTGGCGGTCATGGTTTTGGTCTGCGCCGACCGGAAACCGTTCGCGACACGGAAATTCAGGCTGGCGTTATGGCAGGCACACTTGCTTTCTGGAATGCGACGCTCAAGCAGGAACATGCCGCCAGACGCTGGCTCGAGCAGGGTGGTTACCGGGCCGCGATTGGCAGCAAAGATACTTTCGAGCAAAAATAAAAATGAGGGCAATTGAAGTGTTGAAGACAATTTTTCCTGCCATCGTTGCACTCGGTTTCGCCACTGGCGCATTGGCACAGAATTTCGAAATCGGCTCGGACGGCGCGCGCCATTTGCTTGGGCGAAGTGGATTTGCGGCTTCCCAAAGCGACATCCGCGCATTGGCTACGCTCTCTCGCGCGGAAGCTGCGGACCGGTTAATCAAGTCAGCCGCCACGTCAACCATCGCCATCACAACACCCCCAGCCTGGGTGAATGACAGACCTATTGCCCCCGCCAAACTCCAGGCGATGTCGCAGGAAGAACGCCAGGCAGAGCAGCGGCGCAACGTGGAGCACGCGTTCGAATTGCGTGAATGGTGGTTCCGTGAAATGTTGACGACGCCCTCACCGTTGGCTGAGAAAATGACACTGTTCTGGCACAACCACTTTGCAACCAGCCAGCAGAAGGTGCGCTTCACGCCGCTTATGTATCACCAGAATGTGACATTGCGGCGCAATGCGCTCGGCAATTTCGGTACGCTGCTGCGCGAGATGGCGCGCGATCCGGCGATGCTGATTTATCTCGACGGTGCCAACAGCCGCAAGGAGCAGCCCAACGAA
>JACMOJ010000255.1 GCA_014378085.1 Burkholderiales bacterium
ATGGCGAAATCGATTGCGCCGAAAGCGATTGGCAAGCCGTTCGTCAAGTCGCGTTGATTTCAAATGTCGCGTGGTTCGGAAGGTCGCTGCGCAAGAGCGACCTTGCCTGATATCCGTTAAAGCACGGCTGCTTTACCTTCAAGGGCATCGCCGATAATCTGACGAAGCAATGTCGTTTCACGCTCGTGCGTCTCGCGTTCGAATTTCAATGTCGTTTCCAGTGCGGCCGAATGACGCTCGAGATGTTCCACGCGCAGACTCTCCAGCTGTAGCCCGAGCTGGTGTGTGGCGAGCGTCAATAATTCGATCTCGTCCGGACGGCATTTGCCGCCACTTAACTTCTGCCCGAGCAGCACCAATCCAATGATCTGGCCCCGCACAATCATTGGAAAGACCTGCTCGCCCGGTAGCCCAGATTGACCGGATGCGAGATCGACCATGCTGAGCGTATGCCGCATGTCGACCACGGTGTCGTTATTTTGATCGATCGTGGTCGGCGCGTTGGACAGTGTTGAATGCTGCAATGCGTAGCCTGAATTTTCATCCAGCACATAGATCGCCAGCCCGGTCAGGCCCGCGTAATCGTTCACTTCCCGGCAGTATCTGGTCTTCAGCACGCTGGCATCGGAAATATGCTCGGCCTTTTGTAGAAAGCCGCGCAGCTGTTCGGCGGCTTTATACCAGTGATGGAAAAACACGTGGTTGACTTGGTGACTGACCCAATGCTGAATCCGATGGAAACAGAGAATAATGCCAAGCGCAACCACTGCATCGAAAATCACATTCTTTTCTCGTCCTTCGAAGTGCAATAGTTTGTCCACGCCCCATTCAGTGACGCCAAACACGACCAGAAGCATGGCGCTGATGATGGTGACCACCAGTGCGCGGTTGACCGCGAAGCCGAGGTCGAACAGGCGGTGGCGCAGGATTGCATACGCCAGGCCTACATAGCAGAGGAAGGTGATGGTGTCCTGGACGATGCCAAACCGGGGATCCAACAGCGCACCGAACATGGTTGCAATGGTGGCGGAACTTAAGGCAAGCACAACGCCACCCATGCAGACACCGATCCAGGCCAGTTTTTGCCTGATGACGCCGATGCTGTTGCGCCACGAATACCATATCGCCAGCAATGACAGGCTGACCGTCATGGTTTGTACAATCATCTTGAATGCCGTGATCGATATCCATTGCCGCGCTGCCCAGGGAAGTACGCGCAATGCGTCTGCCATAAACCAGGCGGAATAGACCAGCACGACAATGGTAAACAGCCTGAATACCTGCCGCACCGAAGGCAGTCGCAAGAGCGCAGGACGGTCGTCCGGGAACGTGAACGCGAAGTAGACCAGGCTGATGTAATACGCGGCATAGTTGAGCGGCAGGATCAGTTGCATGAACGAATTCGGCAATGCGCCACCCGGCAGATACCAGGCAAAGGTTTGCGGGGAGAAGCTCAGCATCATGAAAGCGAAAACCCGCATGGTGCCGTTGTCAGCGCGCCGTAGTCCAATGAGCAAGGCGATGAGCAGCGCGGCATAGTTGCATGCCCACGCCATCAGCGCGTCCGCGCGTGCGGCGATCGGATTGTGTGTGAAGTCTGCGGAGGCAATTGGCGTGAGCGCGACATGGCGCGACTGCGCATTGCTGAACAGGGTCAAACCGATGACTTCATCGCTGCCAAGCTGGCGTTTGGCGTCGATGTAGTGATCAAAGAACACTTTGTCGCCGACCTTCCCGCCCACCGTTGCCAATGGCGAATCAGCGCTGATGGCCACAATCGGCAAGCGATAGTCGAGATCCGGTTCGCCAAATTCGATGGCAAGCGTCCCGGCTTTTGCTGGTGTGATGCGCTCCCAATAAGTCGTCGCCCATATGCTGAACGACAAATAAACAAGGGAGAGGGAAATGAGCAGGACTTTCCAGGATGTCGACGAGAGATTTTTGATGTTCATTAGAATGTGCTGGTGATGCAATTGTGATAAGCGCGAACACCGGATTCTATCAGATGAGAAATTGACAACGCTGCGGCACAAGGGATGCCAACAACGCGCCTTCAGCCGCACCTGATCGCTCGGGTCAGGCCATCGTCACCAGGACGCTTCCGAGGTGATGGCTGCTTCAGCGATGTGATCAATCGAGAACGAAAAAGGTTTTGAGAGGCAGAACCGTCTTTCTCAGCTTGTCCTTGAGCGTGACAGCGATGGTCCACTTGCCGGCCATGTCGCCCGGGTGATGTTTGAAACTGCTCTCCGGTGTCGCGAGATACAGGTTTTGCGGTCTGCCCGGAAGTGGATCCTGCCAGCAGGGCGCATCTGCGCGATGCAGCACCGACGTACCATCGGGCCGCATCATATCCAGGTCGCAGGTGAGGTTGGCCTTGCCATCGGCACCGCGCATCGCGTTGGCAAAGAAAACCAGGACAAACACCTGTTCGCCCAGCGCAATCGGCGTGGTTTTCTGCTTGAAATGCGCAACGGTGGCGGCAGGCGTTTCCCATTGCGTGCCAGTCCGCGTCCGATGTAATGAGCACGTGACCGGCGAAGCCATTCACGGCGCGGCTCGAAAGGTCATGGCAGAGCACGCCGTTAACAATAGTGGCAGCCCAAGTCAGGCACTACATGAAAGCAACAAACCAATCCGGGAATATCGCCTACAGCGCGGCGCGCGCGGCCGAGCGCTTGAACGTCCACACGAAGCCCACACCGGCCGATGCCCCATGTTCGCGCTGCATCAGCGGGCTACCGGTATTGGCCGCGCCGGCGTAGCTTTCGTAACGCACGTAGCCGAACAGGCGTACATCGGGGTTGAGCCGATGGCTGCCAGCCAGGCCTGCACGCACCAGCATGCGGCCCGAATCGGCCTGGTAGGCCGGCCGTGCGGCGCTGGCGTATTGCGGCGCGACTTCATAAAAATAGCGGTTGATGCGGCTGTCGCCGAATACGGCGGCGACATGCGCTTCGCCAGTCCAGGACGCATCAGGTGTCCGGGGTTCATAGCTCAGGCGTGGTTCGTGGGTGCTGCCCTGGCGGGGCACGCCAC
>JACMOJ010000256.1 GCA_014378085.1 Burkholderiales bacterium
CAATCTCCATGTAGATTTAGTGGGCAGTACACCGTTGAAAACTCGGCTGTCTGAGTTTACTGGGGGCGGCTCTGCGCTGTGGATAAGTGGCGCTTTTGGCGCTTCACTGTCCCACCAGTGTCCACAAAGCGCCATTAAACGCCAGTAAACGCCATTAATTACCTTTGAAGAAACGGCTAAAGAAAAATTAATGTCTCCAGATTAATAATCCGTTGTTGTGCTTTTTCGTGGCTTGTTTTATGATGTTGTCATCTGTTCCCAAAGGGCAATCATGGCAACTATCGAGAAGCGAAAAAACGCAGCGGGTGAAGTCAGCTACCGGGTAAAAGTCCGGCTTACCGGCTATGCGCCGGAAACCAACACGTTCGAACGATTGACCGATGCGAAGGATTGGGCGCAGCGGACAGAATCAAACATGAAAGCCGGAAAACACTTCGGCATGAGCAAGCGGTTCACCTTTGGCGAGTTGGTGGACAAGTACAAGCCGTTATCGAAAGACACCCAGCGGCTGGAATATTGGCGCGATCAATTCGGCACTAATCGGCTGGACACGGTTACAACACCACGGATTGACGCAGTTAAGCAAAAGCTACTCACTGAGGACACGGTTCGCTTCGCCACACCACCGACCGGCGACCCCGTGGCAGATGCAAAGCGCAAAAGAGCCAAGCGCACCGGCGCAAGCGTCAATCGTTATCTGGCGGAGTTGTCCGTCTGTCTTAACCACGGCGTGAAGCCACTCGGATGGCTTGAAAAGAACCCATGCGACAACGTGACGCGATTGAAGGAAAGCAAAGGCCGGGTACGCTATCTCACCGACGATGAGCGCCCTCGCTTGCTAGACGCTTGCCGTCCACACGATGACCTATATCTGGCGGTGTTGTTGGCACTCACCACCGGCGCAAGGCAAGCCGAAATCATGACGCTTCGCTGGCGGCAGATTGACCTAAAGCGCAAAGTCATCACGCTGGACAAAACCAAGAACGGCGAAACGCGCTCAGTGCCTTTAGTTGGTGACGCAATGAAGCTGCTATCTGGACGGGTTCGCAACCTGAAGGATGACCGGATTTTTCCACCGACCGGCAGAGCGAAAAAGGCGGAGTGCCTAGACTTACGCCAGCCGTGGGAAAAGGCGCTTAAAGAGGCTGGCATCACGGATTTTCATTGGCATGATCTACGCCACACGGCGGCGTCATATCTGGCCATGAGTAAGGTGTCATTGGTCGAAATATCTAAGATTCTCGGACACCGCACCATGCAGATGGTGTCGCGTTATTCGCACCTAAGCGATGGCCACATTGTAGAGACTGGCGAGAAGCTGGCCGAGAGATTGGGGATATAGATGGGCGCTAAATCAACACAACCACCTGAGCCACTCAATTTTGCACAGCGCCAATATCAACGCCATTTAGATGACCTAAAGACGCTGGCTAAAGAGTACAACATCTCATTCGCCGACGCTGTTGCGGCGATGAGCAAACCACCGGAGCAACTGAGGTGGGCAAATGCGCTACGCGATAAGACGGGAAACAACCCGCAAGTGCTTATCGACTACTACCGCACAATTTTCTATGAGAAAAAAATATTGGAGCAAGTGGCGTTTATTAACGAGCACTGGCCTGCTATCCAGAAAAGCGAGGGGCATAAAGAGGTAGAAAAGCATAAAGAGATAGATAAGGAAGAATTCGCTAAAGCAGTGAAGGCGCACAAATCTCGAAAAACCGGCGGCGATACAAGGGCGAAACAACTAGCCGCAGAAAAGAAAGCAAAGCATCAACTAATAAAAGACGCGCTGAAGAAACTACCGCAGGGTATCAAGCCACACGCGATCAATGGAAGGCTTGCTTTGGATTTAGGAATGCAAACGGACTACGTTCGGCGTGCACGTAAAGAAATGGGTTTGGTTAGCAAGAAAAAGTAGCTTGCAGGTAGGTGAAAACCGTTTTCAGCTAGGTGCGGTATAACTTCTCAACTCGCAATTCCATAGCGTCAAAGCCAGAATTCTGGGGCAGGTTCACAACCCAGAAAGGCAGGCAAAACTATGACGCATCAAACGCAGCAAGCCAACGCAATCGCGGCGGCAGTATCGAGCACGATACCCAACGCACCACCCCAGCCAACGCTTTACACAGTCGAGCAATTTCCGACAGTCGGGCCAAGTTTCACACCGGCGGTGCTGAGAAATTTAATCTTTAAGGCGCAACCCCGTCATTCAAGCCGAGGTGTCATCCCCGGTAACGGATTGATTGAATGCGGCGCGATTGTTCGTGTTGGTCGAAAGGTATTGATCAATCGAGCCAAGTTTCTGGAATGGGTGCAGATATGAGCGCCCGCCAGAAAGTGAAAAACCCACCTGTGCGGACAGATGGGCTTTTCGATACAACACAAGACACCACAAATTCTACGCTACTGGCCGACAGAATCAAGGCCGCATTTTTAGCCGGTCGGACGGTATGCGCGATTGATTTTGTCGAGCACCAACGCGCTGAAGCATTGGGCGCAATCGCGACACTACGCGACGAACTGCCGATAACGCAGGGCTGGCGGACGGTGCGCCAAAGCCACCTATCAGAGACGAGACTGAGGGCGCGAACATATTTTATAAAGGGCGAATTTCTACGCGGCGAGGTGTCCCATGCGTAGAACAATCAAGCTGCTAATCGTGAGGCTGGCCGTTATGGGCTATTTGTCCGTATCGCTGGCAGAGTGGCTTATCCGGGCGGGAGGGTTGACGCATGAATAACGCAACCCTACACCGGCGGACGTTGATTAAAGACTCACTACCAACACCGCACTTCTATCTAGCCAAGCGCGATCTATTGAAACAACGGCCACGCGGCGAATGGGCGCAAATCACTTGCCCGTCACACAAAGGCGGCGCAGAGAAAACACCAAGCCTATCAGTGTCCCTAGTTGACGGGCATTTTCGGTGCTTCGCTTGCGGCGCATCCGGCGGCGACATCGTGGCTTTACATCGCTTGATTACCGGCCAGAAGTTTGTTGATGCTGTTCGAGAGTTGGGAGGCCGCTTTGAGTGAGAGTGAGACACCTAAACTAGCGGCGGCGCGATTGGCAGCGAGCACCCTCGCCAAAGGCTATAAGCCTGAAGCGCTTCACACATACACCGGCGCAGACGGAGAGCCGTTGTACTGGCGCATTCGTGCGAAGCATCCGACAACGGGCGAGAAGTGGATTAGACCCATGCGGATGGCTGGCGGCGTCTACGAATTGGGCGAGCCTGATTTTCCAAGTGGCAAGCCCTTATATGCACTTCACCAACTAGCAGGCAACGCGAACGCCACGGTGTACATGGTAGAGGGGGAGAAGTGCGCCGATAAACTGAGCGCCCTCGGATTGCTGGCGACAACAAGCGGCGGCGCAACAAGCGCGGGAACGGTTGACGCTGGCATTTTGCGCGGTCGGGGGAGTCGCATCTGGCCAGACAACGACGAACCCGGCAGGAATTTTGCCGACGATTGGGCGGCAATCCTGTCCGGCTTGGGTTGTGCGTTTCGTGTTGTTGATGTTGACGCGCTCGGACTAATAGACGGCGGCGATTGTGTGGATTGGCTTGCGGCGCGTCCAGAAGCCGACAGCGCCACGATTGACGCACTCCCGCTGTCATCACCTACGGACGTTGATCACAAAGCCTCAGAACCCGCCTATGCAAGCGGTCGATATGTCACGCTCACCAGTGCGGCAGATATTGAGCCTGAACCAATCGAATGGCTTTGGAATGGATGGCTGGCGGCTGGCAAATCCCACTTATTGGGCGGCGCACCGGGAACGGGTAAAACTACCTTGGCCATTTCGATGGCCGCAACCCTATCAAGCGGTGGACGTTGGCCAGATGGCACCACGGCGGAAGCCGGTACCGTGTTGGTCTGGAGCGGTGAGGATGATCCTGCAAACACGTTGGTTCCTCGCTTGATTCTGTCCGGCGGCAATCGTGCGCGGGTTCACTTTGTTACTGGTACAGATGGCACCGGCGGCAAACTGCCTTTTGATCCTGCACAAGATATGCAGCGATTGACGGAAGCGGCGAAGCGGATTGGAAACGTGCGCTTGTTGATAGTTGACCCGATTGTGTCAGCGGTTGCGGGTAACAGTCACAACAACGCAGAAACGCGGCGGTGCTTACAGCCTTTGGTTGAATTGGGAACGGCGCTTAACTGTGCGGTGCTCGGAATAACCCACTTCACCAAAGGAACGGGCGGCAGCGATCCTGTTGAACGGGTGACGGGTTCAATCGCATTCGCGGCATTGGCGCGGGTTGTATTGGTCGCAGCGAAAAAGCGGGAGCCTGAGGAGGGCGATGCAACCCGAATGCTGGCGCGTGCGAAGTCAAACATAGGCCAGGATGAGGGCGGGTTTAGTTATGACCTTATGCAAGGTGAACTACCGCAACATCGCGACGTTATCGCGTCTTATGTTGTCTGGGGTGACCCATTGGCAGGCAGCGCACGCGAGATGCTGGCCACGGCAGACATGGGTGACGATGATGAAGGCGGCGCATTGTCGGAGGCGTGCGAATTTCTTGCGGATTACCTTAGCAATGGTGCGGCAGCAACAAAGGATATTCAGGCGGCGGCAAAAGAGGCTGGGCATTCTTGGGCAACGGTGAAGCGGGCAAAAAAACGCCTGAACGTGATAGCAGAGAAGTCTGGAATGTCGGGCGGCTGGAATTGGCAAATCGAGCGAAGATGCTCACCAAATCCTGAAGATGCTCACACCCAGAGTATGAGCACCTTCGGAAAATCTGAGCACCTTCGACACTCTCAGGCCAGCAATGCAGACCACGGTGAGGTGCTTTGATGGGTGCGGTTGATCAATTCACACGGCGAGGCATCCGGCTGGAATTGGCGGACGGTGACAACGTGCGAGCCATTGGCACGCTTAACGATTCACTACGGTCAGCGATCAAAACGCAGAAAGCCCAAATCATTGGCGAACTTCAGCGGCGGGAATTTGAGGCGCTGCTGTCAATCGTCGCACCGGCTTACAACACGCCAGCGCATGAGTACGCGGAAATACGGGAAGCGGCAGCGGGTGACATGGCGGAGGCGATTATTTGCTTTCGATCAATGGCGAAACAAATTAAAGGAATGTAACGATGGCAACAAAGCGAAAGAAAGAAACACCGGCGACCGACACCAAGCCAAAAGACAGAACAGCGATCAAGGTTTACGCCAATGCAAAGGGAGGCGAAACCGACGATGAGGCCACCGCTCGCACGTTGTTGCGCCCGGCTGCAATGGCGGCGCACTCAATCCAGCAAATGGGCGGTGTAGCGCTATTCGACATTAACGCGCTGATAACGGAACTGGAAAAGCAGACAACGGCACTAGCAGCTAATGACATGGCGAGGGCAGAGGCGACCTTGCTTGTTCAAGCGCATACGTTAGACGCGCTGTTTAACCGGATGCTGTCTCTTGGAATATCTGAGACAAGGCTAAATCAATTTGAAGCGTTTATGCGGGTTGCGCTGAAGGCGCAAAGCCAATGCAGAACAACACTAGAGGCGCTGGCGGAGATAAAGAACCCTAAAGCTATTGCATTCGTGAAGCAGGCAAACATAGCGGGAGGGTATCAACAAGTGAACAACGGCGCACCCTCGCACGCGGAGAAAAAAGAAAGAAGGCCAAACGAACTATTAAAGGAATTGACGCATGAGACAGTGGACAGCAGAGGAGCGGCAGCGGCAGGCGCAACTAATTCACCGATGGAAACCGTGGGAGCGATCCACCGGCGGACGAACGGCAAAGGGAAAAGCAAAGGCATCGCAGAACGCCTATAAGGGCAGCGTTAGAGGGTTGCTAAGGAAGGTTGCGCGTCTATTGCGGGGATTGGGTTGAGGGGCGATACTATGTTTCTTACCGCACGTTTCGATCCGGGGGAAAAATGAAATACAGCGTTTTTTTACTCTTGCCCCTCGCGGGCTGTGCTTCGCTAGATCAGTTAGCCGTTCGCGATATGCCGAAAACAAGCGATGCGGAACTTTGCTATATGCAAGTTGCCGGAACCCGATCGGTAAGCCAAGCGGCGGCGGATGAAGGCAACAAGCGCAGTCTCGCTTGCACAATGGAACTTCGAAACATGGGGGAGCGAATCGCGCTAAATAAGCAGGCGAATGACCGAGCGTCTGCACAGGCGATGTCCCAAGCGCTAAAGAACGTCAGCGATTCATACGCTAGAGCGGCCAACACGCCACCCGTTCCCGGGCCGCAACCCCAAACAATAAATTGCCAGACGGTCTCAGATGGGCCGGGCCTCAGTCGGACGGTTTGTCGTTGATCCATTCAACCCATTGGTGAGGAATCCCAATATTTTGGCTGGATGGGTGCTTGGGCGTGTGGACAGCAATGGGACACCGAGGGACAAAAAACCAGAGAATCCCAGAGGAAGCGACAACACTAAGTTATTGATATAATTACCCTTAGCAGTTTCTGGCTTTTCCCGATTGTTCGGTTCCCGCGAATCATAATCCGCAGGTCCCCTGTTCGAATCAGGGATTGGCCACCAAACCCCACGAAGAGCCGCTGTTTGCGGCTCTTCGTTCTTATGCCGATTTTCAGGTGAGATTCGGTCTAGCGCATTCCCGATACCTGCCCGGTCTACTCACCGTCTCCAGGAGCACAAGTGGCAATTGAAAATCCGCAAAAGAAGGTCTTCATTCGCACCTTCGGTTGCCAGATGAACGAGTACGACTCGGACAAGATGGCCGACGTGCTCGAGGCCGCGCACGGATACACCAAGACCGATAAGGCAGAAGAGGCCGATTTAATTCTGCTCAACACGTGTTCAGTGCGCGAAAAAGCGAGCGAAAAAATGTTCTCGGATCTCGGTCGCCTGCGGGAATTCAAAGACGCAAAACCCGGCGTACTGATTGGTGTTGGCGGTTGTGTCGCGTCGCAAGAAGGCGAGGCTCTGGTCAAGCGCGCGCCATACGTGGACATCGTGTTCGGGCCACAAACGCTGCATCGTCTACCGGCCATGATCAAACGCCGCGAGCAGACGCTGCTGCCGCAAGTGGACATCTCGTTTCCTGAGAACGAAAAATTTGATGACCTTCCGCCGGCGCGGGTAGACGGGCCATCCGCATTCGTCTCGATTATGGAAGGTTGCTCGAAGTACTGTAGTTTTTGTGTTGTGCCGTATACGCGCGGCGAAGAAATCTCCCGACCGTTTGCGGAGGTAATGCGCGAGATTCGCGATCTTGCCGCACGAGGTGTCAAGGAGGTAACGCTGTTGGGGCAAAACGTCAACGCGTACGTCGGCAAGATGATCGACGCTGAGAGCGGTGAGGAGATGAACGCTGACTTTGCGCTGCTGCTTACCGCAGTCCATGGCCTTCCCAACATCGAGCGAATTCGTTACACCACCTCGCATCCGTTGGAGTTCACGCAGCGCTTGATCGATTGTTATGGCAAGTTGCCGAAATTGGTATCGCAGCTGCATCTGCCGGTGCAGGCTGGCAGCGACACCATATTGGCATCGATGAAACGCGGCTATACGGTGATGGAATATAAATCCATCATTCGTCGACTACGCGAAAAAAGACCAAGCATGTCGATTTCGAGTGACTTCATCGTCGGTTTTCCGGGCGAGACTGAAGAGGATTTCAATCGCAGCATGAAGCTCATTGAGGACGTTCGCTTTGACGGCGCGTTTTCGTTTGTCTACTCGCGTAGACCCGGAACGCCTGCCGCAAGCTTGCTGGACGAAACGCCGCAATCGGTAAAGTTGAAACGTTTGCAACACATGCAAAAAGTTCTTGAAGCGCAGTCGACCGCAGTGTCTGAATCGATGGTGGGTTCTATTCAGCGTGTGTTGGTGGAAGGTGTCTCGCGCAAAGATGCGACGGAATTAATGGCGCGGACGGATAACAATCGGGTTGTCAATTTTCCAGCCGATAAAAAACTCATCGGGCAGTTTGTGGATGTCGTCATCACCAAGGCGATGCACTTCACCCTGCGCGGTGAAGTTACGATGTGTACCACACGCACCGCACGCACCGCACCCCGTGAAGCCACTTCGCAGGCGGCATAGAGTTGCAACGCATGAAATCACCTTCGTTGGAATTTTCGTTTACACCCGTCAATAACCATCGGCTAAACGCGTTGTGCGGCGCACTTGACGCAAATCTGCGTCAGATTGAAGCCGCACTTGACGTATCGATTTCGCGGCGGGGAGAAAAATTTGCGGTGGCCGGAATGCGCGACAAAATTGAGGTCGCCGCCAAAGTGCTCAACCAGTTTTATGCAAAAGCGAACGCAGATTTTTCGGCGGAAGACATTCAACTCGGGCTGGTCGAGGCTCAGCATGGACGCATTGCAAAGACCGGCAAGCTAGACCTTGGTCGGCCAGCAAGCGCGGCTGACGCGGTGACCCTGCATACCAAGCGCGCGGATCTTCGTGCCCGTACCGACCGTCAAGCGCAGTATTTGCAACAGATCCAATCACACGATATTACCTTTGGCGTCGGCCCCGCTGGTACCGGCAAGACCTACCTTGCTGTGGCCTGCGCAGTGGATGCATTCGAGCGTGACCTCGTCAAGCGCATTGTGCTCACACGTCCCGCCGTTGAAGCCGGTGAGCGGCTTGGTTTTTTACCGGGGGACTTGTCACAGAAGGTCGATCCTTATTTGCGACCGCTGTATGACGCGTTATACGACTTGTTGGGCTTTGATCGTGTCAGCAAAATGTTCGAGCGAAATCAAATTGAAGTTGCACCGTTGGCCTTCATGCGCGGCAGAACGCTGAACCACTCTTTCATCATTCTCGATGAAGCGCAAAATACAACGCCGGAACAAATGAAAATGTTCCTTACGCGGATTGGCTTTGGTACAAAAGCCGTTATCACCGGTGACGTTACGCAAGTGGACTTAAAAGCGGGGGCAGTCAGCGGGTTGGTAGACGCGCGCAACGCGTTGTACGGCATTCAGGGCATCGGCTTCACAATTTTCCAAGCAGTCGATGTTGTGCGCCACCCGCTGGTGCAGTCGATTGTCACCGCGTATGAAGCGCACACTCGTACACGTCGCGGCTGATACTAAATGCCGGAATTGAAACACGCCTATCCACGGTCATCTTGGGGCAAAACTTGCCGGAAATGTCCGTGTTTGTTTGGGTTTGCTTGTTTCTTTGTGGTGAGTGCCTAGATGTCATCCGGCATCTCAGTTCAAAGGATAAGCCGACTCGCAAGGATTCCAAGCGATCGGTTATTGCGAAAGTGGGCGACTGCCGCGCTCGTGGCGGTCAATTCATGTGGTGGTGCTGAGGTGACCGTGCGGATTGTGAACGGTGTAGAAGCTCGCAATTTGAATTCAGCATTCCGCGGCAAAGACTACCCGACTAACATCCTTACGTTCGTCTATCACGACAGAACTTCGCCCGTTCTTGTAGGTGATCTAGTGATTTGTGCACCCGTGGTCGCGCGTGAAGCGAAAGACCAAGGCAAGGCGTTAGCGCCGCACTACGCGCACCTTTGTGTGCACGGCATCCTGCATCTAGCAGGTTTTGATCATGAAACCGAGCCTGACGCCCAACGGATGGAGTCGCTTGAGGTGAAGATTTTGGCGGGTCTTGGCATCACCAACCCTTATCTTGTTAAAGAGTAGGTGAAGCGCTAGCACCATGCCTGCATAAACGATCTGCTGCGGTCAGTTAAAATGGAGGCCTCGCAACAGCAAACCAAGAATATGGACGACTCCCCCAAACGATCGCTGATGGAACGCCTGTCATCGTTTTTACTTCGCGAGCCCGAAGACAGAGACCAGTTAGTCGAGTTGTTACACGGTGCGCTCGAAAAAGAACTGCTCGACGCCGATGCGCTGACCATGATCGAAGGGGTATTGCAGGTCTCCGAAATGCAGGTGCGCGATGTCATGCTGCCGCGTTCGCAAATGGACATGGTCGACGTCGAAGATGAACCGGCCGAGTTTATTCCAAGCGTCATCGAAACTGCACATTCGCGCTTTCCGGTGTTCGAAAACAGCCGCGACAATGTCATCGGCATACTGCTTGCCAAAGATTTGTTGCGTTACTACGCGAATTCGGATGAATTCAATGTCCGCGACATGTTGCGACCAGCCGTGTTTGTGCCTGAATCAAAGCGCCTGAATGTGCTGCTGCGCGAATTCAAGGCGAATCGCAATCACATCGCCATCGTGGTCGATGAATACGGCGGCGTCGCCGGGTTGGTCACCATCGAGGATGTGATCGAGCAGATTGTCGGCGACATCGAAGATGAGTTTGATTTTGATGAAACCGAAGACAACATCCTGCCCGATAAAGGTGGGCGCTATCGCGTCAAGGCGATTACGGAAATCGAAGATTTTAACGAACACTTCGCTTCAAATTTCCCTGACGAAGACTTTGATACCGTGGGCGGGTTGGTCGTCAGCCACTTTGGACACGTGCCGAAGCGCAACGAGTCCATTTCGTTTGACGGGTTTCGCTTTCTCGTCTTGCGTGCAGATAGTCGCAAGGTGCATTCGGTGATGGTTGAACGACTGGCTGCCCTCGTGCCCGGGCCCGGTGGCAGGGAACAAGTGCCGCCTGGTTCGCGGACCTCGGCCCCTGAAACTTCCGCTTAGTTGCGACGTGAGCAACCATTGATCAGCACGCGACCCGTTTGGTCGGAAGCTTTGCTGGCGTTGGGCGCTGGTGCTGCCGCGGTGCTGGCATTTGCGCCATTCTATGCATGGCCAATCGCGCTGGTCTCACTGGTGGTGTTGTTTTCCCAGTGGATGAAAGCGGCGACGCCGTTGCGAGCAGGGCTTATCGGTTTTTTCTGGGGGCTGGGTCTCTTCCTCGTCGGGGTACCGTGGTTATTCGTGAGTTTGCACTTTTATGGCAACATGCCGGCGCCGTTGGCCGCCATCGCCATTTTGCTGTTTTGTGCGTATCTATCCTTGTTTCCGGCGCTGGCCGGATATGTGCAAGCAAAGTTTCGTCTATCAACGCTGGTTCGCTTGCTGCTCGTCATGCCAGCCACCTTTGTTGCGGCAGAGATGTTGCGCGGTTGGTTTGTCACCGGCTTTCCGTGGCTAATACTTGGCTACACACAAACGCCATCAGCCTACGCAATGGCACCGCTTGCCGGTTATGCACCAGTCTTTGGCGTGTTCAGTATTTCCCTCTTGCTCGCTGGTTCGGCCGGAGCCATTGTATTGGCTGCCAACATTCACGCCGGCATTGTCGCCAGCGCACCTCTGCGGCGGTGGTTAACCGTGGGTGGCACGGCTATCTGGATCAGTGGCGCGATGTTGGGAGTGTATGAATGGTCGTCACCGTCGGGGCCCGCAATACCGGTGTCGCTCGCACAAGGCAATGTCCCGCAAGATCTAAAGTGGCGAGAAGATCAGGCAGCGGCATCGCTTGAAAACTATCTGCAGTTGGTTGAGCAAAGTCGCGGCAAGTTAATCGTATTGCCAGAGACAGCGCTTCCATTTATGCTGCAGGACGTTCCCAAGACCGTCCTTGCGGCGATGGCAGACAAAGCGCGTGCGCAAGGTGGCGAGGTGTTGCTGGGGGTTGCACTCCGCGAAAACCAAACGACGCCAGAGGCGGGTTACCGTTACTACAATGGCGCGGTCGCCTTCGGCACATCACCGGCGCAACAGTACGCAAAACATCATCTGGTTGCATTTGGTGAGTTTGTGCCACCGCTGTTTTCTTGGGTTTACCAGTGGTTAAAAATACCGTTAAGTGGATTCACACCCGGCGCAGCCCAACAGCCGCCGATGCGTTTGGCGGGACACCGCATCGCCGTCAACATCTGCTACGAAGATGCGTTCGGTGCCGAAATTGCAGGCGCCCTTCCGGACGCGGAGTTGCTGGTCAATTTGTCGAACATGGCGTGGTTTGGCTCCTACCTAGCCGCCGATCAGCACGCGCAGTTTTCGCAGATGCGCGCACTCGAAACGGCGCGCTGGATGATGCGGGCGACCAACACGGGATTGACCGCCGCCATCAATGAAAAAGGCAAGATCGTCGCCTCACTACCGCAATTTAGCCGCGGTGTGCTTGAAGTCCTCGCCACGCCAATGCAAGGTACGACGCCCTATTCGCGCTGGAAAGACTGGCCAATGCGGCTGCTCATTGGTTGTGCGCTGGCGTTCGCGGTAATTGTGTCCATTCGCCAGCGGCGACAGACCAGAGGCCACCAACCAGAAGGCTAAAAATTAGCTGAATCTGGCTTTGCTCCGTCGGGGTGAAACCCTTAAAATCGGGGTTTCGCTCTCGACTGAAAATGCATATGTCTGGTCCCACCTTCCAAGAAGTCATTTTGCGGCTCCAACACTATTGGAACGCCAATGGCTGTGCGCTTTTGCAGCCCTATGACATGGAAGTTGGTGCGGGGACTTCACACACCGCAACCTTTCTGCGGGCGTTGGGTCCTGAGCCGTGGCGGGCAGGTTACGTGCAGCCTTCGCGCCGCCCGAAAGATGGGCGTTATGGCGAGAATCCAAACCGGCTGCAGCACTACTATCAATATCAGGTCATTCTAAAACCATCGCCACCCAATATTTTGGACCTGTACTTGGGCTCGCTGGAAGCGCTGGGGCTAGATCTACAGAAGAACGACGTGCGCTTTGTCGAAGACGATTGGGAAAATCCGACGCTCGGCGCGTGGGGGCTTGGCTGGGAAGTGTGGATGAATGGCATGGAAGTTACGCAGTTCACCTACTTTCAGCAGGTCGGCGGCATTGAGTGCAAGCCAATTACCGGTGAAATTACTTACGGCCTTGAACGACTGGCGATGTATTTGCAGAACGTTGAAAACGTTTACGACCTGGTGTGGACAACTTGGCAGGAAAATGGTGTAGGTAAGGTGCTGAAGTACGGTGACGTGTTTCACCAAAACGAAGTGGAACAATCCACCTACAATTTTGAGTACTCCAACATACCTGTATTGCTCCGACACTTTGCTGATCATGAAGCGGATGCGAAGCGGCTCATGGAAGCCGCGCTTGCGCTGCCGGCGTATGAACAAGTGCTGAAAGCGGCGCACACCTTCAACATGCTTGATGCGCACGGTGCCATTTCGGTGACCGAACGCGCTGCCTACATTGGCCGCATTCGCAATCTCGCGCGAAGTGTGGCGCAAAGTTATGTCGAATCGCGGGAACGGCTCGGTTTTCCGATGGCCGCGCCCGAGGCAATCGAAAAATTTGTTGTCAAGAAAGCAGCATAGTGAATTCTGTTTCCCCCAAAGAGTTGTTGCTGGTTGAGTTGTTCACTGAAGAGCTTCCGCCGAAGGTGTTGAAAAAGTTGGGCGATGCATTTGCCAGTGGCATTCACGGCGGTTTGGCCGCGCGTGGGCTGGCCGCCGCTGACGCAAAGGTCGAAGTATTCGCCACGCCACGTCGGTTGGCGGTGCGAATTGCAGATGTCGCGTCCATGGCCGCAGACCGTGCCGAGTCAAAAAAGTTGATGCCAGTAAAATTGGCCTTTGACGCGACAGGCAATCCAACGCCGGCATTACAAAAGCGCTTGGAAAAAGAGAATGCAACGCTCGCCAATACGGTGCGTAAAGTCGATGGTGCGGAAGAGGTTGTCTATCTGAACGTGACGGTCAAAGGCGCGCTGCTCAAAGATGCGTTACAAGTTTCGCTGCTGGATGCGATCGCGAAATTGCCAGTGCCAAAGTTAATGACCTACCAGCTGGCCAACGGACTCGATTCGGTGCAGTTTGTCCGCCCGGCGCATGGGTTGGTGGCGTTGCATGGTGCTGAGATTATTCCCGTAGAAGCATTGGGATTGCGTGCGAGCAATCTTATTCATGGACATCGATTCCAAGGCGAGAAGTCGATGACGCTTGGACATGCGAGTGAATACGAATCGCGCCTCGAAAAAGAAGGTGGCGTCATTGCGTCGTTTAACAAGCGTCGCCACGAAATCGAGCGGCTGCTGATCGCCCACGCCGAGCAGTGCGGCGATACCTTGGGTGATCGCGAGGAATATACGGCGTTGCTCGATGAAGTGACAGGCTTGGTGGAATTGCCGACGGTCTATGTCGGAAAATTCGAGCAGGAGTTTCTGGAAGTACCGGCTGAATGCCTGACACTCACCATGAAGCTGAATCAAAAATACTTTCCGCTGTATCACTCGGGTGACGAAACCGCGAGCGGCCTCTCGTCGCGATTCTTGATCGTGTCAAACATGCGTCTTGATGATGCGCGCAATGTTGTCGAAGGTAATCAACGCGTGGTGCGGCCACGCTTGGCGGACGCACGCTTCTTTTTTAACACCGACAAGAAAACAAAGCTGGTTGATCGCTTGCCGAAGCTCGCGTCGGTGGTGTATCACAACAAGCTGGGTTCGCAGGGCGAGCGGGTTGAACGTGTCCGTGCGATTGTGGCGGCGATCGGTCAGATGATGGGCGCAGATGCGTCGTTCATGGCGCAAGCCGATCTTGCCGCGAAGTTGGCAAAAGCGGATCTTGTGACTGACATGGTGGGTGAATTCCCCGAACTGCAAGGAACCATGGGTAAGTACTACGCGCTCAATGAAGGTATTGACGAGGTTGTTGCGGAAGCCATCGAGGACCATTACAAGCCGCGTTTTGCGGGAGATACGCTTCCGCGCAACGGTGTCGGCACGGTGGTGGCTCTGGCAGATAAGTTGGAGACTCTAGTTGGGATGTTCGGGATTGGGCAAATTCCTACCGGAGACAAAGACCCCTTTGCGTTGCGACGCCATGCGCTAGGTGTGGTCCGACTCTTAATCGAGAAGCGGCTGGTAGTAGATATGAGCGCGCTTTTGCAAGTCTGTTTTGAAGCAGCGCAATGGGGAGCTTCAATTGCCTCGCTAAAGCTGGCGAACTCGAATGTCTCGTCCACCGTATATCTCAATTATGAAGCTGCAGAACCTCTTTTGAAGTTCATCCTTGAGCGTTATGCAGGTAGTCTGCGCGAGCACGGCTACAGCGCGCAGGAAGTCGATGCCGTGTTCTCGCAAAAACCCGAACGCTTAGTAGAAGTGAAGGATCGCTTGGCTGCCGTGCGGACTTTTGCCGCGCTCCCAGAAGCGCCCTCACTTGCAGCCGCCAATAAGCGTATTGGGAACATCTTGAAAAAGACGGAGGGTGTAAAAGAGGGCTACGACAAATCACAAATGACAGATTTGGCTGAGGTGGCGCTGGCTACGGCAATGGAGTTGGTTGTGCCAACCGCAAAATCCCAATTTGAGCAGGGCGAGTATGCGGTTTCGCTGCAATCACTCGCCGCACTCCGCGAATCGGTCGATACTTTTTTTGAAAAAGTCATGGTCAACGCTGATGACCCGGCGGTCCGTGCCAACCGCCTTGGTTTACTCGCGACGTTGCATCGTGAAATGAACCGTGTAGCCGATCTTTCTAAGCTGGCCACCTGAGGAGCAACGCGATGAATACCCCGCCAAAATTAATCATCCTCGACCGAGACGGCGTGATCAATTTTGATAGCGCGCAGTTCATTAAGTCTCCTGCTGAATGGAAACCCATCCCCGGCGCAATCGAAGCCATCGCGCGTTTGAATCGAGCGGGCTATCGTGTGGTTGTGGCCACTAACCAGTCGGGTATCGGGCGCGGGTTGTTTGACATGGCGACACTCGCGGCGATTAACGACAAGATGGTCGAGATGGTGTTTCGGCAAGGCGGCAGAATCGATGCGATCTTTTTTTGCCCGCATACCGCTGACAACAAGTGTCAGTGTCGGAAACCTAATACAGGGATGTTTGAAGACATCGCGTCTCGCTTCAAGGTTGGGCTCGAAGGTGTGCCGGCGATCGGCGACTCGTTGCGAGACCTGCAGGCGGGCGTAAAAGTTGGGTGTCTGCCGATTTTGGTGCTGACTGGTAAGGGTGCGAAAACCAAAGACGCGGGAGGCCTGCCGAAGGGCACCAGGGTGTTTGCTGATTTGGCCGAGGCCGTTCGCCAGCTGGTGTCTGAGTCTGTTGGCCAGAAGACGGCATGATTTATTTACGCTCCACCGCGTTTTTCGTGTTGGGAACACTGAACACGATTTTCTACGGCCTTTTTACCGTTCCATTTTCGATTTTCTGGCACGACGTCGGATACGAGTGTGCACGCGGTTGGGGCTGGCGTATTTTGTGGCTGGCCAAGCATGTCTGCGGCATCGGTTACCAAGTGCGCGGGTTGGAAAATTTGCCAATGCGGCCGGTAGTGGTGATGGCCAAACATCAATCTGCATGGGAAACCGTCGGGCTGCTTTGTCACCTGCCGCGCGCGGTGTGGATTATTAAGAAAGAACTGGTGTGGGTGCCGATTATCGGTTGGGTGCTTGGCGGTTTGAAGTCGATTGCCATTGACCGGAAAAGTGGACGGAGTGCGCGCGACCAAATTTTGGAACAGGGCCGCGATCGTCTCTCGCGTGGTTATTGGGTGATGATTTTTCCAGAGGGAACGCGCGTGGCACCCGGTGAGCGCGGTCGATATGGCCTCGGCGGCGCGTTGCTCGCGGTCGGCGCGGAAGTCGATGTGCTGCCAATTGCGCACAACGCCGGCGAGTGCTGGCGGCGCAACGCGTTCTTGAAATACCCGGGCAAAGTCACCATGTCAATCGGCGCACCCATTTCGACCAAGGGCAAAACGGCCGCCGAGGTAGGGCGCGAGGTCGAAGAATGGATTGAGGCAGAAATGTTGCGCTTGCCGCCCACCAGCGCGGCGAACAATGCGTACGCGAAGCGCGCGGCCAAGACCTAGTTTGAGATGAACTTTGATCTATTCGATCAGCTTGCCGATCTTCTTTCGCCAAAGCCGGTGAAGAAACCACCTGCCGCGTCGGTAACACGAATTTCGAAAGCCGAGTCTGAGCACAGTATTGCGCTTGATGGACGTCGCGTTGATTACAAGATCGTCCGTCGGCGAGGCAGACGCGGCGTGGGGCTTAAGGTAGATGGTAGCGGATTAACCGTCGCCGCGTCGTTGACTACGCCGCTCTCGGCAATCGAGGGCATGATTGATCAGCACGCCCAATGGGTCACAAAGAAACTAGGCGAATGGTCGCAGCGCCGGATCGTTCCGCAGCGCTGGGAGACCGGTGCCACGTTGTCCGTGTTGGGTGAGACGGTGACGTTGATGATCGATGTCGGACATCGTCGCGCCTCTGTTGAACCGGCGTTATCGCACTTGTTTGTCCGTGTAAAGACGGGCGATCCCAACGAAGTTGAAAAGGCAGTCACGACATGGATGAAAAAGCAGGCGCTGCCGCATTTTGCGCAGCGCGCTTTTCTGTTTGCGAGGCTCCACCAGCTCACGCCGCCGCAGGTATTCCTGTCGAGCGCAAACGGGCGCTGGGGCAGCTGTAACTCGCGGCGCGAAGTGAGGTTCTCTTGGCGCTTGATCAAGGCGCGTCCGGCGTTGATCGACTATGTGGTTTGCCACGAGCTCGCGCACTTGCGGCACATGAACCATTCGGCCGCGTTTTGGGCGGAAGTGCGGCGCATGTGCCCGGAGTTTGAATTGCTCAAGAAAGAGCTCGATCAGCACGATCACCACTTCCGAGCGTTTTGAAAGCGCGTGTCCCGAATATTGGTGGAATAGAAAACACCTAGCGTTAGATGACTGCTATGCGGCTGCGGGAACTGCCGCAGCTG
>JACMOJ010000257.1 GCA_014378085.1 Burkholderiales bacterium
GTAAACGGTGACCATGTCTGGTCGACTAATGGCAATGCCGATTGACGTGACCGCTAGCGTTCTATACTCTCATTTCCTTCTATAACAAGGACCTATCGGATGATCTCGAAGCAGTGCTTGAAACTGATCACGGCATGTGTCCTGTTTGCCGTACCGATTGCGACATTTGCTCAAACGACAGCATCACTTGTTGCCGCCCCAGTTTCTGCAACGGGGACATATGCCAATGTGACTAAACAGGCGGACTTGCAGGATGCCGCCCATCCACATACTGCCCGGCAATTTAACGACGCCGATTTGTGGCAGCGGGTGCGTCGCGGCTTCGTGATGGACGAACTCAATTCGCCACTAGTGCTGCAACAGGAGCAGTGGTACGCCACCCGACCCGATTACATTCAGCGCTTTGTGGATCGCGGCTCCAAGTACCTGCATCACATCGTCGAAGAAGTCGAAAAACGCGGCATGCCTACCGAAGTCGCGTTGTTGCCGATAATCGAAAGCGCATTCAACCCGCAGGCGTTTTCCCATGCCAAGGCGTCGGGGATGTGGCAGTTCATTCCCTCTACCGGAAAGCACTTCGGGCTAAAGCAAGACTGGATGGCAGACAACCGGCGCGACGTACTTCTTTCCACCGATGCAGCACTAGATTATCTGCAAAAACTTTACGGCATGTTTAATTCGTGGGAGCTCGCTTTTGCCGCCTACAACTGCGGCGAAGGCTGCGTCGGACGCGCAATCGCAAAAAATCAGAAACTCGGTCTGCCTACCGATTACCTGAGCCTCACTTTACCCCTTGAAACGCGCAACTACGTTCCCAAGCTGATTGCGGTAAAAAATATCGTCCTTTCCCCAGGCAGTTACGGCATTGAACTGGACGCCGTGGAAAATCGGCCCTACTTTGCCAAAGTAGCAGCACCCGACAAAATCGACACCAGCCTTGCAGCCCGCCTGGCCGAAATGCCGGAAGCCGAGTTCGCCAGCCTGGACCCTGCTTTTATCCGGCCCGTCGCCACCTCCGGCACCGGCTACTTCCTGGTTCCCTTTGAAAAAGCGCAAACCTTCCGTTCTAACCTCGACCTTTACCGGTCGTTAGACGGTCCCATGGTGTCGTGGCAAACGGTTAACGTCAAACGCGGTGAGTCAATCGATGTCGTCGCCAAACGCTATGGCATGACCGGATCGTATCTGCGAGCGACCAACGGTTCACTCAAGGAAAAGAAAGGCAAGCTCACCATAGCCGCGACTATCATGGTACCGATGACAGGACAGGCGAAAAGCATCATCGATACATTTGGACAGAAAATTGCCTTGAAGGCTGCACAGCCAGTCGCAATGGGTTTGCCAGCCGTTGATCAGAATCTCGCACAGGTGGCATCAACCGCGGTGAATGAGCCAATTCAGATAGCTGAACTTGCCGCTCCCGCCGTACGCATCGTTGCCAACCCCGGCAAAGCCCCTGCGCCACCGACCGCGCCCAACTCGCACCGCGTACAACGTGGCGAAACGCTTTTCTCCATCTCAAAACGCCACGGCGTCGCGGCCGATCAGATCAAGATGTTCAACGCGATGAAGTCCAATAATGTGCAAGTTGGCCAAAACCTTTTGCTTAGCGGTTTCGCTACCGCCAGCGCTACCCAGACAAAGCAGCCTGAATTGGCGCAAGTGCACTCGTCAGCAAAGGCACCGCCGAGTAAAACGTCAACCTATATAGTGCGGTCCGGTGACACCCTCCACGCCATCCCGCTTAAGTTTACCGTCCAGCTTGATGACCTGCTGCGCTGGAATAAACTTAGCGGAAAGTCAGTGCTTTTGCCTGGAAATAAGTTACTTGTAAGGTCGTAGTGCGGTGTATTAGCTGAAAAGCGTAGATCGCCTATCCACGGGCTTGGCAGGGCGAAAGTGGCTGATCAGGCAGGCCAGCTATTGATGTTTAAAAAAAGCAAGTTCAACCAGGCGGAACCGATTTGGCCATTGCCAGCGCCAATACCCTCGCAACATGCAAAGCTTGCCTATTGGTTCCGTCGGCAATCTGATGCCGACAACTGGTACCGTCAGCAACAATGGTCACGTCTTCCGCAGCATTGCGCACCGCAGGAAATAGCGAGAGTTCGCCCATCTTCATCGATACCTCAACGTGCTCCACTTCGAGCCCAAACGCGCCGGCCATGCCGCAGCAACTGGATTCAATTGTTGTTACGTTGGCCGCCGGAATCCAGCTCAACACTTCCTGAACCGGTGTGAAAGCGGCAAAGGCTTTTTGATGGCAA
>JACMOJ010000258.1 GCA_014378085.1 Burkholderiales bacterium
CACCGCGTGGTGCAGGCACTGCCGCGAATGGCAAAAGATTTGCCTCGACTAATGCGAGCGAAGGGTTTTATCCAACGAACCGCGGCGCCGGCCTTCACTTGGCAAAACAAGGCGTTTGACCTCGCGACGGGTCTTGCGGACGCCAGTTGCGCACAGGGTTTTTTCGGCGTCAACATGGCCTCCACAGGAACGGGCAAAACCTTGGCGAATGGTCGCATCATGTATGGCTTGGCTGACCCGGAGCAGGGCGCGCGCTTCTGTGTCGCATTAGGCTTACGCACGCTCACCCTGCAAACGGGCGAGGCTTTTCGTGATCGGCTCAAACTTGACGCGGATGCCCTAGCGGTTCTGGTTGGAGGTGCCGCCGTCCGCCAGCTGTACGACCGTGAACGCGTTGCAACTGAGGTTGCGTCCCCAGACGCCACAGTCTCGCACGAAGCGCGCGGCAGTGAATCGGCTGCTGTGTTGTCCCCGGACGATGGCTACGTCGTGTACGAAGGAGCCTTATCTGAAGGGCCACTGAGCGAATGGCTGAGCGGCTCCGATGCGGCGGGGCGCCGCCAAAACAACGCACAGAAAATGGTTGAAGCCCCGATATTGGTGTGCACCGTCGATCACATCATGCCTTCGGTCGAGTCGACTCGCGGCGGACATCAGATCGCCCCGATGCTACGCCTGCTGACCAGTGATCTCGTGCTTGACGAAGTAGACGACTTTGGCATGGAAGACTTGCCCGCACTGGCGCGTTTAACCTACTGGGCGGGCATGCTCGGTAGCCGCATACTTCTGTCCTCGGCTACCCTGCCGCCGGCCCTAGTGCAGGGATTGTTCGCGGCGTATCTGGCTGGGCGTTCGGTCTATCAGGTCAACCGCGGGCCTCATACACTTACAGCGCCGCAAGTAATTTGCGCGTGGTTTGATGAATTCGGTTGTGAAAGCAGCGCTCAAGGCGACGAAGAGGGGATGCAGAGAGCCCACGCGAAGTTTGTACGGGTACGAGTTGAAAGGCTGGCGCGTCAACCCGCACGACGCCATGCAGAGGTGGTGAAGATTGTGGGGGCGCTCGACAAATCGGGGCAACCAATATCGACTGCAGAAATATTTGGTAATTTCTTCATTCGGCAGGCGTGGGGCCTTCATCAAAAAAACGCTCAAACAGACGCAAGAACGGGCGCCCGGGTCAGCTTTGGCCTAATTCGCATGGCGAACATTAGCCCTTTGTGGGAGATCGCACACAGGCTGCTAAAAAAGGGCGGCGGCAACGCTGACTTGCACGTTCACCTCTGCGTCTATCACTCCCGACATCCGTTGGTGGTGCGATCCAGAATCGAGAGCGTACTAGACACCGTCCTTCGCCGTGATCCGGACGATCCTCAAGCGATTTTCAAACATCGCGTGGTGCGCAACGCGATAGACACCTATGCAAGAAGTGATCACTTGTTTATTGTGCTCGCCACCGCAGTGGCCGAGGTAGGGCGCGACCATGATTACGATTGGGCGGTGGTGGAGCCATCGTCGATGCGTTCAATCATTCAGCTGGCGGGGCGGATACGTCGGCATCGAACGGAAGGTTTTGAGTCCATCAACCTAGCGGTGCTCAACTTTAACTGGCGCGGGTTGGAAAGCCCGCAGGCTGTTGCGTTCACGCGACCAGGCTATGAAAAAGCGAACCACTTTGCATTGGCTCATCACGAATTGGGTGGGTTACTTCATGAAAGTGAACTTAAACCGCTCACTGCCCGACCACGCATCGTTGAGCCAGACGTACTGAATTGCAAATACCGGTTGTCCGATTTGGAGCATGCGCGTTTGCGGGCAAGCTTGCTAGAAGGCGACAAGTACGGCGAGCACGACGTGCGTCAGTTCTGGAAAAACAATTGTCACCTCACCGGCTATGACCAAGCCTGCACTCCCTTTCGGCTCCGGCACGGGCAGGACTCCACCTTTGCTTTTGTCCCTGACGACGATGGTGAACTTTGTTTCATGCGTGAACAGAACGGGCAGTGGACCGACGCGAATGGCAAAGGGCATCATCTGCAGCGCGTTGAGATCGTTTGCGGGTCCAACATCAGCGTCTGGCCGGCCATCGATTTAGCGGCAGAGATCGATGCGCTGGCGATCGAGTTGAGTTGTTCGCCAAGCGATTGTGCCAAGCGCTTCGCGCGCGTTGATCTGCTAAGCGACCCGCCATACAAATATTCGCCAGGACTTGGCTTTACTAGAGCGTGAGGGGCTGCCTATTCGGCAGTGAATTTCGCGTGGCATACGAAGCCAGACTTTTCTAAGCTGCCTGTTCGGCAGTTGACAGGAATTGCCTATCTTGTACTTGACAATTAAAGTACAAAGGTACAAACTAAATATCGCGTTGCAAATAAAACTAGACTGGTTTGTATTTATTAGTCTAAGGTTGTGCGTCGATTTCTTGCAAATTTTGTCTATTTTTTTGGCACCAGCGAGACGGGAGGTCGTAGCGGGAAGGATGCTGCTGAGATTGGCATTTCACCCCTTTAAAAATTCTTTTCACCGAGATCGTGCTGCTCTTGTAGGCGAGGCCGCTTCAAGAGAATTTCTACTCTGGCGATGCTAACCACACCGCCTCACCTGGAGTTATTACACCATGAATCCCCCCACGGACCCAACGACAGTTGACGCGCTGCGTCGACTATTGCGCGGTTATATCGATGGCCGCGCCGCGGCCAAATTGGAACAAATAGACACATCGGACTCTGCGAAACGCGAAGCTATCTTGGCTAAGCACGTTCCAGTCACATGGCTTGCCGATGCAGCTCGTCGGGCTGTGCGACTTCATTTAGCAACGCACACGCTTAAGCCGCTACACCCTGATGCGAAGGGCACGACCGTGTACATGCGCCGCGTCGAATGCAGCGAACCGGGGCTCGTGGGCACTCACGTCTTGCGTGAACCAGCCGACGATGTTGCGGGCGACGCTGCCGCGCTCGATGTTTACAAATTGCTCAAACTAAAACACGCAGATGAAAGTTTGCTCGCGCGAGCCTTTCGTGACGATCCCGCTCTGCTGGCGGCTATGGCTGTTGATAACTCTACGGAGGCCCAGGGAACCGCGCAAGGCTGGGTGGATAGCTTTGCTGCGCTGTCCCAATCGGATGCTGCACCAACCTCGCACACCCTTGCCAAGCAGGTCTATTTCCCAACCGCGGATGGCGAGTATCACATGCTGGCACCGCTGTTTCCAACCGCGCTCGTGCATGACTGGCATGCGCGGCAGGCGGGGGCTCGTTTCTCCGATGAGGCTAAGGCCGCTCGCGACGCCCGGCGCAAAGGGCAGTCAACGGTCGACGGCGAGGGCTATCGTGACTATCCACAGCTGGCAATGCAGAAGTTCGGAGGTAGAAAACCTCAAAACATCAGTCAACTCAATACCGAGCGCGGCGGTGCGGCGCACCTGCTGGCGGCACTTCCACCGGTTTGGCAGAACAGCTCCGTTCGTTTGCCTTTCAATACAGGTTCAGTTTTTGCTACTAACGGGATCTTATCGCGGAGGTTCACAAACGAACTCAAATCGTTGCGTCAGTTTCTAGGTGCGATAAATGCGGGACGTAACGAACAACGATCCACCAATGTTTGGCGTGCGGAGCGTGCCGCTTTGGTTGAACACATTGCCGATGAGATCCAAATCTGGGCAACGAGAATTCAACGCAATCAGCCCGGATGGAGCCTGCGGCCAGAATGCCGACTGAATACGATTGAGCGACAGTGGCTAGATCCTCATTCTCAAGTTAGCCAACCGGCGCGCCCCCCTGAGACGGTTCCGACAGACACAACAATGTCGAGTTTCGATGCAGGCGATCCGTACGCCGATATGAGCGATGATGAAGAGGACGAGATAGCGGCGTTAGACGCGCTGCGAATCGACGATGAAATTGCCAGCAAATTTGCCAACTGGCTGAACGGC
>JACMOJ010000259.1 GCA_014378085.1 Burkholderiales bacterium
ACCCCCCCCCCCCGCCAGTTCGGTTCAAAACGCGGATGCGCCACCCAGCCGCCATAAAAGGTTTTGAGCTGGTCCGGAAACACATCCAACACGCCGCGACTAAACCAGTGCACATGTCCACCGCCGCCGGTGCTACGCACCAGCGCCATCGATTGCCGCAGCTCGTCCCACGTGGCATCTTTGCCTTCACCAACCAAGCGGATGCCAGCCAACATATCGCGCTGACGATTGCCGCCCAACACTTTCATGTGCTCGACCTGTTCTCGCCAGGTCTTTTCGAACGCCGGATAACTAAAGCGATAGACCTGCGGAATAAATTCATCCCAGCGCGGCGTAATCGTTCGCGCCGCTTGGCTGGCCGCCGTGTTGCGATCAGCGTTGTTCCATGCCGACCACTTGGGCCACTCGAGTAAGTAGTGCTCCCATGACCACGGGTAAACCGCCGGTGATAGCGAGATGAGTAATCCCGGACGTTTTGCACGAACTTCTTGTACAAATAATTTCGCGTATTCGTTCACTTTTTCTGCGCGCCATCGCATCCATGCAGCGTCGGTGTGGTCGGTTGGTGGATGTGCGCCATTGTGTTCAGCGGCGTAGATTTTTTTTGTGTAATCGTCATACCCCATCGTCACGTACGGCCAAACGATGCGGTCGTCGAGCTGAATGCCGTCGAGGTCGTATTGGTCAACCGCTTCGAGCACGAGATCAAGCAAAAACTGGCGGGCCTCGGGGTGCAATGGATTCATCCACACAAAACCGTTGGGGGCGACTTCACTACCCTTGATGTCTCGCGACAACCAATCTGGTTTCATGCGACGCAAATGCGGATTGCTCGATTTGTGCGCGGCCATAAAGCCGTACTCAAACCAAGCAATGGTGATGAGCCCGTTGCGGTGCGCCTCGATCAACATTTCCTGTAACAGATCACGGCCGGCTTGTTTGAGCGCTTCCGGGCGATCACTCGGGTCTTGCGGCGTCAACGCGGGGCGGCGGTCTACACCCACCGTGCGCCGCAACACCTCTGAGGGGAATTGGGTGTAGCCGTTTTTCCACACTTCCACGTAGACCGTATTGAGCCCAATCTCGCGCAATCGACGCATGGTGTTCGCGGTGTCGGCGGGCGTGGCAATGGCCGTATTCGCGGTGGTGGTAATCCACGTGCCGCGCACTTCGCGGCTTGTGACATTGCGGCTTGTGGCATTGCTATGGCGAGCTTCTGCCGGAGGTGCGGTCGGTAGGGAAGCTTGGGGAGGTGCGGTAGGTGCGGTGGGTGCGGTAGGTGCGTTGCTTGTGCAACCGGTAAGCAGCGCAGCCGCAAAGATGCCGCATAAGCGGTATAGGAAGTGGACTATGCACGGCGGGAAGTTGGACGTCTTAGGCATTGTGCAGTGTGGCATTTTTGAGTTTGAGAACCGCGTAATGATGTGAAAGTGGTGCCGAACCGACGTGCTCGCTGGTATTCTATTGGTATTCGATATGGCGTAGTTTTTGTAAGTTGCAGCGAAAAAAATACGTAAAAGTCCCCGAATGACGGCGTTTTCCGAGCAGTTGTGCCTGAAAAGCGCCGTCCTTGCTCGAGTTTACAAAATGAGTGGCGCTCCCATGCTAAAAACAGAAACGCCGAATGCTGAACATACGATGCTTGATCAATATCCGATTAAGCAGTTGGTCGCCGCGTTTGTCGATGACCAATTCAATGCGGTCGAAGCCGTCAGCGCGGCCGCTGCCGATATCGCCCGCGCGGTCGAGGCAGCGGTGCCACGCATCAACGCAGGCGGTCGGCTAATCTATGCGGGTGCTGGTACATCTGGCCGACTCGGGTTACTCGATAGTGTGGAGTTGTACCCGACATTCTCTTGGCCGCACGAGCGTGCGATTGCCGTGTTGGCCGGTGGTGCGGAAGCGCTGTACAAAGCGGTGGAGGGGGCGGAGGACAGCCGCGAACTCGGCGCAGCGGACATTGCGCGACTCGATGCCTCGGTGAATGACGTCGTGTTGGTACTCGCCGCGTCGGGCACGACACCGTATGCGCTAGGCGCAATTGAGGAGGCGAAACAACGCGGCGCGTTGAGCATCGGCGTTTCCAACAACCCCGGCGCACCTGTCACCGCTGCCGCGGAAATTGGCATTACGCTCGACACCGGTAGCGAAATCATTTCGGGCAGCACGCGGCTAAAAGCGGGCACCGCGCAAAAAATTATGCTCAACACATTTTCGAGCGCGCTTATGGTGAAACTGAATAAGGTGTACGGCAACTTGATGGTGGATGTGAAGCCAACCAACAAGAAATTGATCGCGAGGACGGTACGTTTGACGATGCTCGCCACCGGCTGTGATGAGGCGCTCGCGAGTAAAACCCTGCAGGCCTGCGAGTATCATGTGAAGACGGCAATTGTGGCTATTAAGAAACATGTTTCTGCGGATGACGCCGTGCGGCTGCTAAGCACCGCGCACGGCAGTGTGCATGCCGCAATACGGCTTTGAAACATCCATGGTTTGTTTGGTATGAACGGTCAAAGCTTAGCGGTCAAATTTTAACGTGCAAGGTTTTTCGGTTATCCGTGAGTAATCTCAACAAAGGAGGCAATATGCAACACAAAAAGACACTAATTGCACTGGCCGTTTCGAGCGCGTTGCTGACCATGGCCTACCCGGCCGTGAATTATGCGCAAACGACGCCTGCTGCCACAGAGTCGGCTGCCGATAAAGCGGCTAGAGAAAAGGGGGCAGCCAATGCTGCCGCTACTGCTGCTGCGACGAAGAAGGCTGAAGACGAAAAACGTTCAGCAGCTAACGTGCCCGTCGAGTCGATCGTGGTCACAGCCACTGGTCGTAACGCCGCCGCGAATCGGGTGCCCTACAATGTGACCGCAATCGGTGAAGAACAATTGCGTGAACAGAACATTACCGATATTAAAAGACTGATTCAGGATAGCGCCAGCATCAACGCCCCAGACAACCCGGCGCGTTTTGCTGATTCCGTGACGGTACGCGGCTTGAATGTCTCGCCGGTCAGCGCAAACAACCTGGAGCAATTTTCGAAGTCGACGATTGCGTATTACCTTGACGATACGCCGCTGCCCAATATCGCGTTTCGTATCAAAGACATCACACGCGTCGAAACGCTGCTCGGTCCACAGGGCACGCTTTACGGCGCCGGCAGTCTTGGCGGCACGATTCGGTACATCACCAATCAGCCGCGTTTGGATCGCACTGAGTATCGAATTAACAGCAGCATGTATCAGACCAAGAACGGCGAGTTGAGTTTTGATAACGACATCATGTTCAACGTGCCGTTGAATGAATCATTTGCGTTGCGCGGTTCGGTGTCGAAGTTAAGCGATGGTGGTTACATTGATCGCGTCTCGAATCCGCCATGGCGGACCGGTACTCGGACTTGGGTGACACAGCCGGATCCAACACGTAATGTTTACCCAAAAGACAACTGGACCGAAACGGTCGGCGGTCGCTTGGCGCTGTTGTGGAAACTTAGTCCGAGCCTGAGCATCACCTACACGCGCAACCAGCAGGATCAAGACGCTAACGGAACGGGCGCGGTCAGCTTGACGCCGTGCAATATCGCCAACGCCACAACCCCGGCGCAAATTGATGCGGCTATTCGCAGCCCACGTTCGGCGTGCGCGGCGGGCGGACGTTTCACCAACGTATTTTCGACGCCACTTGCGGTAAACGACACCACCATCGTCTCGCGTTACCCTGAGTTTGCCAACCGAAAAACCGCAATGGACGCGGTTGCGATTGATTGGAATATGGGCTTTGCCGACTTGCGTTCGAGCACCTCGGTGTTTGAAGATAAACGCGTGGGCACGGCGGACTACGCCAGCCAAGGCTGGGTATATTATTTTGATCTCGGCGACGCTGGTGGCGGATTCGATAGCGGTCGCTCGGCCTACATCACCTTTGATAACAATTACAAAGGCCTCAGCCACGAAACTCGCTTGACCTCCAAAGGTGGCGGTCCGCTGTCTTGGATCGGCGGGCTGTATTACACCAAGCAAGAACGCAGCCTCCGGTTTTCCGAATTCCTGCCGGGGATGGATCGTTATATCGGCTTGAACCGCGCGCGCGCTGGCGGAATCGTCGATGAAGGTTACCGCGAAAACCTCGGCAGCGAGTACAAGGAAACAGCCCTTTACGGTGAAGTCTCGTACAAAATGACGCCGGCGTGGACCACCACGTTTGGCGGGCGTGTCTTCAAATACGACGACACCGCGATCGCGCAGATTCGCGATTACTCGTTTGATTTGACCAACAACGATCTACGTTTTAACAGTGGGGAAAGTGGTAAGTCGATCTTTAAGTTCAACACGGCGTATCAGGTAAACAGCGATCTTCTGACTTATTTCACCGCATCCCAAGGTTTCCGGCGGGGCGGCACCAACGGCTTTAAAAACTTTGCGGGGAAAACGTTAGCCAACAACAGTCGACAGTTCGATCCCGATAATACGAACAACTATGAACTTGGTATCAAAGGGTACTTCTTCGACAAACAGTTGTTTGTCCAAAGCAACCTGTTCCGCATCGATTGGAAAAATGTGCAGACGTATCGTTCCCAAGACGTCGAGAATGGATTCCCGATCAATGGCTCAGTCAATGCGGGTGACGCAAGATCCGAGGGTTGGGAGACTGCATTCCGTTGGCGTATCGCCCGCAACTGGCAGCTGAACTATTCGGGTGCGTTAACCGAGGCTGAGTGGAGTTCGACTAAAACGCATTGTTTGTATAGCGACAACACCACCTGCCGTACTTGGAGCAAGGGCGGCAGATTGGGTGGCACACCGAAATGGAAACACGTTTACGGTGGACGCTACAACACCACCACGGATGGCGGCATGTATCTGTGGGCGGGGGTAAACGCACGTTACGTTGGAAAGGTGCAAGTTGATCGTGCTGATTCGCCGACCTCAACGGTATTGGAACGTCCGGCCTACACGGTCTATAACTTAAATGGCGGCTTCAGCGTGGGCGATTGGGATGTATCTGGTTGGATCTCGAACCCGAACAACAACAAGGCGCTGGTGTCAGGGCAAGAAGCGGGCGTGATGGGGCCGCGGTTGATCTACACGCGTCCGCGCACCATCGGCGTGAACGTGTCTTTCATGTTTCGGTAGGCGCGTACGCCGGCCAAACGGTAGATGTGTGACGGCATAGTATCGCCGTCGTTGTTGTGCCGTTTTTGTTGTGCCGTCGTTGTTGTGCCGTCGTTGTTGTGCCGCTTTTTTGTCATTCAGGCGGGTTGAATTCCAAGGGTTGGTCTCACCGCCCGCCTGAGTCTTTTTTGTTGGCCCATACTTTGCCCCACCTTCGCCACTTGTGTTTCATAAACGGCACCATGAACGGCAACACGAGCGGCAACTATTCGCATGAGTTTCACCGACACTATTCTTGTTTTGCTTCTTCTCGTCAGCCTAAACGCCTTTCTGTCGTTGGCGGAGCTGTCGATTGCGTCAGCGAAACGCATCAAACTCGCGCAACTGCGGGATAGTGGAGAGGCGCGGGCAACGATTGTGCTGTATCTCAAGGACAACCCCAATGGGTTTCTTGGCATCGTTCAAATTGGCTTAAATGTTGTCGGCATTTTGGCCGGTGTGTTCGGCGAGGTGGCCTTTAACGCGCGCATCTCGCAGACTTTTGAAGGCTGGGGGATGGCGGCCGGTTGGCTGCGTGATGGACTCTCGCTAATCCTCGCTGTCGGCGCAATCACCGCGGTATTTTTGTTGTTTGGCGATCTGTTGCCTAAACGGATCGCCATCAATTCGCCAGAAAAAATCGCCTGCACATTGGCACCGCTGGTGCGCGCTTTGCAGCGCCCGCTCACGCCGCTGTTGTGGCTTTTTGGCAAAATTGTCGACGCGATCTTGGCGTTTTTTAATGTGCGCAATCAAGGCGAGGAGGCGGTCACGGCCAACGATATTTATGCCTTGGTGGATGCCGGGGCCAAGGTCGGCGCGGTTGATCGCGATGAACATCATTTGATTCGTAATGTGCTAAGTTTGGGTGACAAGGCAATCACGGCAGCGATGACTCCGCGCCAAGATATCGTTTCTATTGACGTCAACGACGATGAGGAAACCATTAAGACGGTGTTGGTAGATGCACCGAAGGCGCGGTTTGTGGTCACCGACGGTGATATCGACCACCCGATTGGCTACATCGATGCGGCGGACCTATTGGCTAAGGCGATCAACAATGATTCGTTGCGGTTGCAGCGCGATACGCTAAATGCATGGGGAATGAAGCCGCTGTTGATGGTTCCGGATACCATCAGCGTGCTCGATGGACTCGATCAGTTTCGTAATGCCGGTGAAGATATCGCGCTGGTCGCAAACGAATACGGCGTGGTGGTTGGCCTTATGACCATGAACGACGTGATGGCGGCGATCATGGGCCGTATTGTTGAAGAAGTGGCAAGAGAGAAAAGTATTATCAAGATGCACGATCGCGATGATGCTTGGCTAATCGACGGGCGTGCCGATATTGGCGATGTAAAGTCCTTGTTTGGCTGGCATCACTTGCCAATGGAAGAAAACTATCAGACCGTGAGTGGCTTTCTGATGCATCTATTAAAGAAGTGGCCGCGCAAAGCGGACAGCGTAACTTGGCAAGGTGTGAAATTTTTAGTGGTGGACACCGAGGGCTCGCGGATTGATCAAGTGATGGCGACGCTGGATGTGAAAGGTCAATTGGCGGGTTTGGTCAGTGGAAGTTGATTTGATGTTTTCTCAATTTCACCACCGAAAATTCCTTGCAACCTCCCTTTTGCAAAGGGAGGAGTAAATTGCTGCATTCGCCACACGCTGAATTTTTAGCAGCCTATATTCGACCCACTTCCCCCTTCGAAAACGGGGAATCGAGGGCGATTGTTGGTCGTGATATTGATGACAAATGCGACCGACCGTTATTCATCCTGCGGGACTTTTATTGGCCTTTCAAACATGCAAACTGAAAATATAAAATTGCCAAGCGACAGCCTTCCGCAGTCCAAATCCCCGTGGACATGGATACCCACGCTTTATTTCGGACAAGGCATTCCGTATGTGGTGGTGATGATACTGTCGGTCATCATGTACAAGAATTTGGGCGTATCAAATACCGATATTGCGCTGTACACCAGTTGGTTGTATCTACCTTGGGTGATCAAACCGCTCTGGTCGCCGATTGTCGATATGTTCAAGACCAAACGCTACTGGATCACCACACTGCAATTTGTGATTGGCGTGTCGCTGGCAATGGTGGCACTTACCATCCCCACCTCGCATTTTTTCCAGCTCACGCTGGCGGTGTTTTGGTTGATGGCGTTTAGCTCCGCGACGCACGATATCGCCGCCGACGGCTTTTACATGCTGGCTTTGAAGCAGCATGAACAAGCCGCGTTTGTCGGCGTGCGTTCCACCTTTTATCGCATCGCGATGATCGCCGGACAAGGTGCATTGGTGTATCTGGCGGGCCAATTGGCGGAGACCACCGGCGATATGGCGCTGGCGTGGTCGATTGTGTTTTGGGTATTGGCAGGTATGTTCTTGCTGCTGTTTGTTTATCACCGCTTTGTGTTGCCACGACCTGCATCGGACACGACAGTGAAGGTCGCGAACAATCCAGTGGCGGATTTTCTGGTGACCTTCAAAGATTTTTTTACCAAGCCGGAAATTTTGCTGATCCTCGCGTTTCTACTCACCTTCCGTCTTGGTGAAGCGCAGGCGCTGAAATTGATCGCACCATTTTTCCTCGACCCGATGGATAAGGGTGGGCTGGGGCTCACGACGAAAGACGTCGGGCTCATCTATGGCACCTATGGTGTATTGGCGCTGACCATTGGTGGCTTGATCGGCGGCTTTACCATTTCGCGCGGCGGCTTAAAAGCGTGGATTTGGCCCATGCTGTTTGCGGTGCACATTCCGAATCTTGCGTTTGTCTATCTCGCTTACACACAACCGACGAGCCACGTCATCATCACGCTCGCGATTATCATTGAGCAACTCGGATATGGCTTTGGCTTCGCGGCGTACCTACTCTTTATGATCATGGTCGCTGACGGCAAATTCAAAACCGCACACTACGCCATTTGCACCGGCTTCATGGCGCTTGGCATGATGCTGCCTGGGATGGTGAGCGGCTGGATTCAAACGCAGTTGGGCTATCCGCACTTCTTTATATGGGTTTGTATTTGTACCTTGCCCTCGATTGCCGTGACGGTTTTCTTGAAGATTGATCCGGCGTTTGGGAAGAAACAGGAAGTCGCCGAATGACGGGCGTTTACAGTGCTTTTTGCCTGAAGAAGTCCGTCGTTGCTGGTGCTCGCGCGGTTAGTGCATCATCGCCCCATCCCCCTCCTAGCCTCCCCCTTGAATGGGGAGGGACGGCCCAAGCCAGCGATTTTCACCAGCTCTTCTACCAATCGTGCAGGCCGTTGGAGTGGCCGTCTGGCCCCGGTCGGTTGTTGTCGCAGCGCATTCCCTCCCTTTCCGGTGGAGGGTTAGGGCCGGGAGTATGGCTCCGGCTATATGGAAATCTTCGCATTCCCTCCCCTTTAAGGGGAGGGTTAGGGTGGGGATGGGGTGCATCAATTCATGTCCGTTAGACGCGCAGAAACCAGCTAATGTCACCCCCCACTGAAAACGACCGCTTAGTCTCACTCGATGCCTTCCGCGGCTTCACCATTGCCGGCATGGTGCTTGTGAACAACCCCGGTGACTGGGACAATCTCTATCCCCAGCTTGCCCACGCGGAGTGGCACGGCTGGACCTTCACCGATTGGATATTTCCGTTCTTCTTGTTTATCTGCGGCGTGTCGATGACCTTCTCGTTGGCAAAAAAGCGCGCCGCAAATCCGAACGGCATTGAAGATCGCGTCGCGATGATGTTGTCGTTGTGGAAACGTGCGGGCATTATTTTCTTGATTGGTTTAACACTCAACTTCATTCCCAACTTCAATCTTGAGACACTGCGTATCCCCGGCGTGTTGCAGCGCATTGCGCTGTGTACCGCGCTGGCTGCACCGATTGTGTTGTGGTTTAACTGGCGGCAACAATGCTGGTGGATTGTGGGCTTGCTCACCTTCTACTCGCTGATGATGTTGTTTGTGCCGGTCGCGGATGTAAACGGTGTGGTTGTGGCCGGCGCGCTTGAGCCCGGCCGCGACTTTGGTGCCTACATTGATCGCATTTTTCTGACCGGCCATATGTGGGTGAAGTCGAAGACATGGGACCCTGAGGGGCTGTTCACGACCATCTCCGCGCTCACCAGTATGTTGTTCGGGGTGCTGCTCGGTCACTGGCTGGCGTCCGGCTACAGCAAAGCGGAAAAGACGGTGTGGATGATGCTGGCAGGGCTGTTGTGCCTGTGGGTCGGCGCGATCATTGACGCGACGTTTATGCCGATCAATAAACCGCTTTGGACTACGTCGTACGCCGTCTTTATGACGGGTTGGGGTTTGTTGGTGTTTGCCGCGTTTTTCTGGTTGATCGACGGCAACGATTCGAAGGCGTTGCGGGAGCGATCGCGCAAGTGGTTCTTGCCGATGACCATCTACGGCATGAATGCGTTGTTCATCTTTGCGTTTTCCGGGTTGCTGGCAAAAATGTTGGGCTTTATCAAGTTTGCACAGGACGACGGCAAAATGATGACCGCAAAGGCCATCATCTACGCGCCAAACAAAGCGCTGCCGATGGCGCCTGTAAATCAATCGTTGTTGTTTGCGGTGTTGTTTAACTTAGTGATGTTTTTGATTGGGTATTTTCTTTGGAAGAAAAAATGGTTTATCAAAGTTTAGTTGCCCACCTACTGCGCAGCGAGGATGCTGCGTTACGCAAACCAAAAAAATCGCTGCGCTTGCTTGCTGCGGCAGCGTTGGTTGTGATTGCCAGTTGTGCTGACACAGGCCCAAAACCCGAGCAGCCGATTTCGGAGCCACCGGTGGTGCAGCGCGAGTTTCGCGCGGTCTGGGTGGCGAGTGTTGCCAATATCGATTGGCCTAGCCGTCGTGATCTGACGGTTGCGCAACAACAAGCAGAAATTATTGCCACGGTAGAACGCGTTCGTGAATTGAACATGAACGCGATTGTGTTGCAGGTTCGTACCAGCGCCGACGCATTGTATGAATCAAATCTGGAGCCGTGGTCTGAGTATTTGACGGGTACCCAAGGCAAAGCGCCAGACCCGTACTACGATCCGCTGAAGATGTGGGTAGATGAAGCCCACAAACGCGGCATCGAATTACACGCGTGGTTCAATCCGTATCGTGCGCGCCACACACAGGCCAAATCGCCCAACGCCAAGACCCACATCGCCAATACCAACCCGCGTGCCGTGAAATCCTACGGGGGATTTTTGTGGATGGATCCGGGCGAGACGGCGGCCTCGGAACAAACACTCAACGTCATCCTCGACGTGGTGAATCGTTATGATATCGACGGTGTTCATATTGACGACTACTTTTATCCGTACCCCGTGCCGGTGCCGGGCACGGATGTGCCGCTTTCGTCACCAGACGACACACCGCAGCCGCGTGCTGAGCTGCCGTTCCCTGATGAGCGAGCATGGCAGGCATATTTGTTGTCGGGCGGCAAACTCGCGCGTGCCGACTGGCGGCGGCAGAATGTGAATACGCTGATTGAGAAAATCTACGCCGGTATCAAGCGCGAGAAACCACACGTGAAGTTTGGAATCAGTCCGTTTGGTTTGGGTAAGCCGGACAAGCGCCCGCCGGGTATTGCGGGCTTCAGCCAATACGACAAGTTGTATGCCGATGCCGAGTTGTGGTTGCAGAAGGGCTGGTTGGATTACTTCACGCCGCAGTTGTATTGGCCGATTGATCAGGCGCCACAAGCCTACGGTGTATTGCTCGACTACTGGGCAAAAGAAAACACCGCTGGTCGACATCTTTGGCCCGGCATTTACTTAACGCGGATTCAAGCGGCCGAGAGTCAAGCCAAGTCGTGGGCGCCGAGCGAAATCGTCAGCCAAATCATGCTTACCCGCGGTCGGCAGTCGATTCAGCCGATGACCACTGGGCACGTGCACTTCAGCATGGTCGGCTTGACGCAAAACCGTCGTGGCGTGAATGAGGAATTAGCCAAGCTGTACACGACACCGGCCTTGGTGCCCGCCTCGCCGTGGTTGAGCCGCACCCCGCCTGCACCGCCAATCGTGCAAATCCTGCGGCGCGGTGATCGCGCAGAGCTAATGGTCGGGCTTGACCGTAACCACACAAACTTCACGCATGTGGTCTGGGTGCGTCAAGGCGAGCGGTGGCGGCTTCAACTATTGCCTAGCCGCGGAGAAGCGGCGGACTTCCTTCGCGAGACCCAGCAATTCGATCTGACCGCCCTGCCGGATGTTGTGGTTTGGTCGATGATTGATCGATTCGGCAATGAAAGCCCACGCGTCAGCATCACCGCGGCGCAGATGCGAGCCGCGAAGGTCGGGCCGTGACAGCAATCACTACAGCCTCTCTGGGGCTTGGCCTTGATGCGGGCGGCACCAAGACGCGCTGGGCGCTATCGCGGCCCGACGGGGAATTGGTCGCGGAGGGCTTTGTCGCGGGGTTGACGGCATTGCAACTCAGCACCGGTGACGGCCGCGCCCACATCCAACACACCATCACCGATCTTGCTACACAAGTGGCGGTGTACGGCGGCGCTAAACGTGTGTGCGCCGGTGTTACCGGCTTGGATTCGCGGGACGAAAAATTGTGTCGCGCGATTGCAGAGCCACTTGGCATCAACGGCGAAGATGTCACCGTGCATAGCGATATTGAAATCGCCTATCGAGACTTGTATCGTCCGGGTGAGGGGTATGTCATCTACGCGGGAACGGGTTCGATTGCGGCCTACATGGATACTGCCGGCACCCTGCATCGCGCCGGTGGACGTGGTGTGTATCTGGATGATGCCGGTGGAGGCTTCTGGATTGTTCGTGAGGCGCTGCGGCATATCTGGCGCTTGGAGGATGAGATGCCCGGCCAGTGGAAACGATCGCCGATGGCCGCCGCGATATTTGCAAAAATTGGCGGCAGCGACTGGTCGTTCTCACGTCAATTTTTCTATACCAGTGATCGCGGCGAAATTGGGCAGGTGGCGACGGCGGTGGCAGCGAGTGTTGATAGCGATGCGTTCGCTCGCACCATCATTGAACAAGCCGGTGTAGAGTTGGCGCGGTTGGGCAATGCGCTGATTCGCCGATTTGGTCCACGCCCGTTAGCGCTCGCTGGTGGTGCGGCGCGGATGCATCCCCTGATTGAATCAACACTACGCGAACACCTGCCGCCAGGCACGGCACTGACCGTTCGGGTAGCAGAGGCTCACGTCGCCGCATCGCGAATTGCAGCAAGACTGTTGGTGTAAGGAGTTTGTTATGGAGACCGGAATGAAACGTTTGTTACTCATTGGGCTGTTCGTGATGGTATCAGGGTGTTCGACGTTGGTCATCGACCGAACCTACACCGCCAAAAGCCAGGACAGTCGCGCACAATTTTTGATTCTGCATTACACCGCCATCGATAACCCGAAGTCGCTGCGTGTTCTGACGCAAGATGCGGTGTCGAGTCACTATCTGGTGACAGATGATGCAAGTGATTTGCCCGGTCAGTCGAACCCCAAAATTTTCCAGTTGGTGGATGAAAACCGGCGCGCCTATCACGCGGGGCTGAGTTCGTGGAAAGGCCACACACAACTCAACGCGGCGTCGATCGGCATCGAGATTGTCAACATAGGTTATCGTGATGGGCCCAACGGCAGAGAATTTTTTGACTTTC
>JACMOJ010000260.1 GCA_014378085.1 Burkholderiales bacterium
ACGGGCGGTTTCGGCGAGTGAATCCAACATCTCAATAATGCTCGGCAAATGCTCGTTGTTTAGTGGCAATTCAATTGCACGTTCACGCATTACCGTTAGGTCAGCCAGCCCCATGCCATAAGCGGAAAGTACGCCCGCCAGCGGATGTATGTAGACCTGCGTCATGCCTAGCTCATCCGCCACCAGACATGCGTGCTGGCCACCCGCGCCGCCAAAGCAGGCGAGCGTGTATTCGGTGACATCGTGGCCGCGCTGAACGGAAACAAATTTAATGGCGTTCGCCATATTGGCAACCGCGATCTGCAAAAAACCTTCGGCAACTTGTTCGGGTGTTTGCTTTTTACCGGTGGCCTTTTCGATGTCAACGGCAAGCGCGTTAAATTTGCCGCGCACCACATCGGCATCAAGAGCCTCGCTAGCGCTCGCTCCAAACAATTTTGGAAAATAAGCAGGTTGAATTTTGCCAAGCATCACGTTGCAATCCGTGACGGTTAGCGGGCCGCTGCGCCGATAGCACGCCGGGCCGGGATTAGCGCCTGCGCTATCCGGGCCGACGCGATATCGTGATGTTTTGCCCGCGGCATCGAAATGCAATATCGAGCCACCACCGGCAGCGATGGTGTGAATTGACATCATCGGCGCACGCATCCGCACGCCGGCGACTTCTGTTTCGAAGCTCCGCTCAAACTCTCCCGCGTAGTGCGAAACGTCGGTGGAAGTGCCGCCCATATCGAAGCCAATCATTTTGTCAAAGCCCGCGCTTTCTGCGGTGCGCACCATGCCGATAATGCCGCCGGCCGGCCCGCTGAGGATGGAATCCTTGCCTTGGAAACGATGCGCGTCGACCAAACCCCCGTTTGACTGCATGAAATAAAGGCAAGCCTTGCCCTCATCATTGCTCAGTTCAGACGCGACTTGATCCACATAGCGGCGCAGGATCGGTGACAGATACGCGTCCACCACGGTGGTGTCGCCGCGCGAAACAATTTTCATGAGCGGGCTGACCTGATGCGACACAGATATTTGTGTGAAGCCCACCTCTCGCGCTATTTCGGCCACCCGATGCTCATGCTCGGTGTAGCGATAGCCATGCATCAACACAATGGCAATTGCCTCAAACCCTTTATCCCGCGACGCTTTCAGAGCATCTCTGGTGTGCAGTTCATCGAGTGGCATCACGATTTCGCCATGCGCACCGATACGTTCATTGATCTCAATCACCTCGCGGTACAAAAGCTCGGGCAACCTGATTTCACGATCAAAAATGCGCGGACGATTTTGATAGGCAATGCGCAGTTGATCGCTGAATCCGCGCGTGATCGCCAGCAGCGTGTTTTCACCCTTCCGCTCCAGTAGCGCATTCGTCGCCACGGTTGTGCCCATTTTTACCGCTTCAATTTGCCCGATTGGCAGCGGCGCATCTTTCGTCAACCCCAGCAAAAAGCGCATGCCTTCAATGGCGGCGTCATGATATTGATCCGGGTTTTCGCTCAGCAGCTTATGGGTCGCGAGCGTGCCATCGGGCCGCTTGCCAACGATGTCCGTGAACGTACCGCCGCGATCAATCCAGAACTGCCAGCGCGGAAAGGATGGACTTACGATCGCAACATTGGGCATGATGAATGACATTCTTAAATTAGGTGGCTAATGTGCGCAATCTGGGGGGTGCGCAACTCGCAACTCGCAGCCCGCAGCCCGTATTTTTACGGGCTGTAGAGCAGCAAAAGAATTATGCCGAGTCTGGCGCGTCAATCGGATATGAAAAAAAATATAGTTTCGTCCATTGAAAATTCAGTGATGGAGATTCGAGGCGTTGATTTCACTTCTCGTCCCACCAGGCGAAAGGCGATTGCGGTGGCGCGC
>JACMOJ010000261.1 GCA_014378085.1 Burkholderiales bacterium
GAGGACGCCGCCGAGGAATGGTAGCAACAACGCGAAGTGCCCGATCGCACTGCCCACCAGGACACCGACGAGCAAGGCGGGAATAACCCGGCTCCAAGGACGCCACAGAACGCATGCCAACGCTGTACCAATGCAGGTCACGAGAGCGGTCGGCGAATAGCCCGGCAAACGCGAAGCCAAATCTTCCAGGTTGGCAATAATCGACAGTCCTCTGGTTTGCTCGATTCCCAGTGCAGGGGCTAGCTGGCTATTGATGATCAGCACCGCAGCACCTGCGGTGAATCCGACGACCACCGAATGGGGAACAATATCGACGAATCGTCCGGCGCGACAGAGGCCGAGCAAAAATTGCGTGATGCCGACCATGAAAGTGAGCGTCAGCACCAGTGAAACATAGTCCGGCGTGCCCGGCATCGCAAGTGGCACCACGAGGCTCATCGTCATCAGCGAAATCGCGTTGGCCGGGCCGGTCACCATCAGGCGGCTCGAGCCAAAAATTGCCGCGATGAGGCACGGCACCATCGCCGAATACAGGCCGTATTGCGGCGGCATGCCGGCCAAGGTCGCAAAGGCAACCCCTTGCGGTAATACCACCACGGCACCGGTCAAGCCGGCCAGCACGTCGGCGCGAATCGCGCCGGGCTTACGCATCTCGGGTAGCCATCGAAGGATCGGTAATCCAAACATTATTTTTGGTCTCGCTGTTTCGTAATTTCGTTATTTCATGGCGCTGTTGTCGGGCGAACACGGTCAAGCTTAATAAGTAGAGCAATCTCCAAGCCAGCTTGCCGCCAACTTCATCGGTATCCGCCTTTGCACTCTGGCATCAAGATTGCTCAATGCAATGAGTTGCTCGCGGGGGAACCGCTGACGTTTCATTCGGATCGAAAAATCATCGATCTTGGCGCGCAAGTGTTTCGTTTGGCACAGGGCTGACCGCCAGTGAGCATTAAAACCAGTCAATTTACAAAGGATGACGTATGCCAAGTGATATCGAAATTGCCCAAGCCAGCAAGATGGTGCGAATCGCCAAGTTAGCGCAGGAAAAATTGGGTATAGGCGAGGAGCACCTTGAGCCGTACGGGCACTTCAAGGCGAAAGTCTCGCTGCCGTTTCTGGATACGCTTAAAGGAAAAAAGGACGGCAAACTCATTCTAGTCACCGCCATCAGCCCCACGCCGGCCGGCGAGGGCAAGACGACGACCACGGTGGGACTCGGCGACGCGTTAAATCACATTGGCAAGAAAGCAATGATCTGCCTGCGCGAGCCCTCGTTGGGACCGGTATTCGGGGTCAAAGGCGGAGCGGCCGGTGGCGGCTATGCGCAGATCGTCCCGATGGAAGACATCAATCTGCACTTTACCGGCGACTTTTCGGCCATCGCGCTCGCCAACAACCTGCTTGCGGCGCTGATTGACAACCATATTCACCACGGCAACGAACTCGGCATCGACGTGCGGCGCATCCAATGGAAGCGCGTCGTCGACATGAACGACCGGGCACTTCGCGAAATCACCGCCGCGCTCGGCGGGCCTGGCAACGGCTACCCGCGTCAGGACGGATTCGATATTGTTGTTGCTTCTGAAGTCATGGCGATTTTCTGCCTCGCGACCTCGATTGAAGATCTCAAACAGCGCCTGGGCCGCATCGTCGTCGCCTACACGCGCGACCAGAAAGCGATTTTAGCGCGGGACTTGAACGCGCATGGCGCCATGACCGTGTTGCTCAAAGACGCGCTCGCCCCGAACCTGGTGCAGACGCTGGAAAACAATTTGGCCTTCGTCCACGGCGGACCGTTTGCCAATATCGCCCACGGTTGCAATAGCGTGATCGCCACGCAGTCGGCGTTGAAGCTGGCCGATTACGTGGTCACCGAAGCGGGCTTTGGCGCAGACCTGGGTGCCGAAAAGTTCATCGACATCAAGTGTCGCAAATCCGGCCTGCGGCCCGATGCGGCGGTAATTGTCGCGACGGTGCGCGCGATGAAATATCACGGCGGTGCCGACCTGAAAACCATTACGCAGGAAAACATTGCCGCACTCGAAAAAGGCATTGTCAACCTCGAACGTCACGTCGAAAACGTGTCGAAGGTCTACGGCATACCTTGCGTAGTCTCCATAAATAAATTCACCACCGACACCGATGCCGAGCTCGAAATTCTGCGCTCGCGCATGGCCAAACTCGGCGTCAGGGTGGTACTGGCCACTCACTGGGGCGACGGCGGCAAGGGTGCAGCGGATTTGGCGCGGATCGTCGTGGAACTCTGTGCACAAAAATCGAATGTGACTTTTGTTTACGACGAGCAGGACACGCTCTGGGAAAAAATCAACAAGATCGCGAAGAAGGTTTATCGCGCCAGTGAAGTTACCGCCGACAACAAGGTACGCAGCCAGATCAAACGGTTGCAGGAAGACGGCTATGGACACTATCCGGTCTGCGTGGCCAAGACCCAGTATTCATTTTCAACCGACGCGCAATTGCGTGGCGCGCCAGACAACCACGTCATCACCGTGCGTGAAGTGCGCCTGGCTGCTGGCGCGGAATTTATCGTCATGGTCTGCGGCGACATCATGACCATGCCCGGTTTGCCCAAGGTTCCCTCGGCCAACAAGATCGACATTGTCAATGGCAAGGTGGTCGGCTTGTTTTAGGCGCAAAGACGCCGATTCAATATCACTCAACCCCAAATGATAAAAACCAGAAATCAAGCCATCAAGTTTGAAGACCACTCCAAGCAGGAGGTGAAATGCACCACCTGCTACATGTGCGCGTGCCGTTGTGGTATTGAAGTTACGTTGCAACAGGGAAGGGTGCGTTTCATCAAGGGCAACAAGAAACATCCGGTGAATCAGGGTGTGCTGTGCGCAAAGGGCTCTGCCGGGATCATGAAGCAGTATTCAAAGGCCAGGTTGACCGGGCCGATGATGCGCAAACCCGGTGCTGAACGCGGCACCGGAGAGTTTGTATCGATCTCGTGGGACCAGGCGTTGGCAATGTTGACCAAACGGCTCGCACACATTCGCGCGACGGATCCAAAAAAGCTCGCGTTCTTTACCGGGCGCGACCAGATGCAGGCTCTGACCGGTTTGTGGGCGCAACAATTCGGCACACCCAATTGGTCCGCGCACGGCGGATTTTGCTCGGTGAACATGGCCGCTGCCGGCCTTTATTCCATCGGCTATTCGTTCTGGGAATTCGGTGCAGTCGATTGGGATCGGGCGAAGTATTTTGTGTTGTGGGGCGTGGCCGAAGACCACTCGTCGAACCCTATGAAGATTGGCCTCGACAAACTGAAGAAAAGCGGCGCGAAATTCGTCTCGATCAATCCGGTCAGAACCGGTTACTCGGCCATCGCCGATGAGTGGATACCGATTCGGCCCGGCACCGACGGCTTGTTGGCGCTGGCGATGGTGCATGTGCTGCTCACCCGCGAATTATTTGACGTGCCGTTTCTGTCGCGCTATACCAATTCTCCCTGGTTGGTGATCGACGCGCCGGGCACCTCGCAGGATGGGTTGTTTTTGCGTGATGCCGCTGGCCAGCCGCTGATCCACGATCAGCGTAGCGGACAATTTGTAGACGGACTCGGTGCCGATATCAAGCCCGCGCTGTTCGGGCAATTTGAGACCGCCGCAGGTGTCAAGGTGCGAACCGTGCTGACACTCGCTGCCACGCGCTATATGGATGAGCGTTATTCGCCGGAAGCGGTGGCTTCCCGCTGCGGCGTTTCGGCTGCAACCATTGAGCGGCTCGCGCTTGAAATGGCGACGATTGCATTCAAAGAAACCATTGAAATCCCGGTACAGTGGACCGACGTGTGGGGCAAGGTGCATGCCAAGGTGATTGGACGGCCGGTCGCGATGTATGCCATGCGTGGCATTTCGGCGCACTCGAATGGCTTTCAAACCTGCCGCGCGTTGCACCTGATACAGATGCTGCTTGGCGCGCTCGAAGGGCCGGGCAATTTTCGGGCGCGGGCACCGTACCCGCGCCCGATACCACCATTGATATTGCCGGAAAATGACGGCGCGATCATCAATGCGCCGGACACACCACTTTCAAGGCCACCACTTGGTTTTCCGATGCGTCCCGAAGACCTCGCCATCGATGCCGAGGGTCGACCGCTGAGAATCGACAAGGCGTACTCGTGGGAGTCGCCCCTAGCGGCCCACGGTGCGATGCACATGGTGATTACCAATGCAGTCAATGCCGACCCGTATTCCATCGACACGCTGATTCTTTTTATGGCCAACATGGCGTGGAACTCTTCGATGAATACGTCGGGTGTGCAAGACATGTTGCGTGCCAAACATGACAGCGGAGCCAACGCGGGTGAATATAAAATTCCCTTTCTGGTGGTTGCCGATGCGTTCGATTCTGAAACGGTACGTTTCGCCGATCTGGTGCTGCCCGACACCACCTACCTTGAGCGCCACGATGCAATTTCAGTGCTTGATCGTCCGATTTCAGAAGCCGATACGGTCGCCGATGCGATCCGACATCCGGTCGTCGCACTCGATCGCAATGTGAGACCCTGGCAAGAAGTGCTGGTTGATTTGGCGGGACGATTGAAATTTCCCGCATTCACCAATCCAGACGGTCAGCCGAAGTTCAAAGGCTATTGCGATTTCATCGTCAACTATGAAAAGTCGCCAGGGATCGGTTTTCTTGCTGGCTGGCGTGGCAAGGACGGCAGCAAGTCGCTACGCGGCGAGCCGAACCCGGATCAATGGAATCGCTACATCGAGAACGGCGCATTTTTTACCCACCATTGGGCCGGCAACGAGCAGTGGATGCGCCATTGGAACCGCGACTACCAGCAGAAGGCGGTCGAGGCGACGTTCATTGCCAAAATCGAGCCAATCATCATGCAGATATATTCGGAACCGATTCAAAAGTTTCGTCTGGCCGGGCAAGGACTCTACGACGGGCCGAAGCCTACCGATCCCATCGATATAGCGCGCTTGAGTGCGCACTTTGATCCGTTGCCGGACTGGTATCCCAATCTGGACAGCGCAGACCAGGATGAAACCGAATTTCCATTCCACGCCATCACTCAACGGCCGATGGCGATGTATCACTCGTGGGACACCCAGAACGTTTGGTTGCGCCAAATCATGGCGGGTAATTTTCTTTACATGAACGAAGGGACTGCAACCGCGCGGGGCCTCAAATCACTGGACTGGATTTGGGTTGAGTCCCGCATCGGGCGTATTCGTTGCCAGCTCAAAACCATGGAAGGGGTCGAAGCCAATACCGTTTGGACCTGGAACGCGATCGGCAAACAGCGCGGGGCATGGGCGCTGGAAGATGGCGCAAGTGAATCCACGCATGGTTTTTTGTTGAACCACCTCATCAGCGAACAACTCGCCTCGCGTGCGGGGGAACGCAAGCTCACCAATAGCGATCCGATTACCGGGCAGGCCGCGTGGTACGACCTGATGGTCAAAATTACCAAGGCCGCTGACGGCGAAGAGGGCGTTTGGCCGCAGTTTGATGAGAGCAAAAA
>JACMOJ010000031.1 GCA_014378085.1 Burkholderiales bacterium
ATCTCATCAAAGAACAGCTCGACCGTCGGCGGCGTCGGGTTGGGCGCTTCAATGGCAACCGAACGTAGTGAAAGCTTCCGCTCCACTGCAGTTTCGGCCACAACAAAGTAAAGCCGCTTGCCGTCCGTTGAGAGGTTGCTGTAATTGCCTGCCGGGATGGACACTTCGTAGAGACGGTCCTTAAGGCCCGCGAGTACAAGCGCTGACGGCTTGGGTGGCGGCTTGCTGCTTTCTTTGCTGTCGTTTTTTTCGTCAGTCCTCGGGTCCGTCTTTACGTCTGTTTTGGCGTCAGCGGGGGGTGTGCTTTTGGGGGGCTCAGGCTTCTTTTCAGGTTCAGGCTTTTGTAATTCATCCTTTGGGAGGAACGGCCAGCGTGCGGCAGGATCAAGTGCGAACGCGTAAATTTTCGACTGACGATCAAAGAACGGCGCTGGATTTCGCTGCCCCCAAGGGCTGGACACTAGACTGCGTAAAGTACGGTTGCCCAAGAAAAACATCCATTTCCCGTCGGGGCTGAAAGTAGCATCGCGGGCATCGTAGCGGTCACTGGTGAGCTGTGTAATCTTTCCCGTAGCAATTTCGATCAGGTGCAAGGCGCCAAAAAATTTGGCGCACCTTTGCTGTAGGCAATCCAGCGGCTGTCCGGTGACCAGTCGACGGTTCCATACTCGTCTATAGCGCTCCTGTCGATTGGCCTATCCTCGCCACTGGCCAGATTGAGCAGGTAAAGGCGCCGATCCTTGTCGTGATGCACCACCCACTTCCCATCCGGCGAGGGAAACGCTTTTTGGCGGAGAACCGTTGCATCTTTTGTCAACTGGCGGGCTTCGCCGACGCCGTTGGCCGGAAAGCGCCACAACTCCATCTCTCCCGATTTATCGGTAAAGGTGAATATGGACTTGCCGTCGTGTCCAAACACGGCTTCGCGGGCCCGAAAATCGGATGCACGTGTCACTTCCACGCGGCGGCCGTTGCCCGCTGGCACCACAAACACCTGCCCGCGTGCCGTGATGGCGACTCGGTCGCCGGTAGGTGACGGAGCAATCGCCGAGACGAAATCCCACGGCGTTTTCACCCATCGCGTGCGGGTGTGTTCGAAGTCCGACTGTAAGCTCAGCGCAAGCTTCAGGTCGGCGTTACTGGCGGTGTCGAGCATGTAAATATCGGCGCCCCTCTGGTAGGCGATCCGCTTGCCATCGGCTGAAATAGATGCGCCGCGAATATCAAAGTCGCTATGCCGTGTATGCTGTTTCACGTCCCGGCCCTCGCCGCTCATCGACCAGATATTAAAGGTGCCGTCGCGATCGGAGATGAAATAGATACGACCATTGCCGCACATCGGCTGGCGGCTGGTGCCTGCGTAATCAGCGGTCCGCGAAACGGCTTCTTTGCCCGTATCAAAACGCCATATTTTTTGCGCTTGGCCACCTTGGTAGCGTTTGACGTTATCGTTAATCGGCGCCTGTCGGGCAAAGACCAGGCTCGCCCCGAGATAGCAGCCTTCGGCAGCTTGATGCAGTGGTATTGGAACCGAGATGCGATTGGCTGGGTCAATTGTATAAAGCCGCGCATCGGGTTTGCCGGAATATCGCGGGCTGCTGAAAAGCACTTTGCCATCAGGCGTCCAGCCTTGCACTGTCGCCATGTCGCCATCAACGGTCAAGCGGGTCGGGGCACCGCCGCCGATTGGCATTACATACACCTCTGCCGGGCCCTCGTAGCGGGCGGTGAAAGCAATCCATTTGCCGTCAGGCGAGATGGCCGGATTAGACTCTGCTGCGAGATTGGTGGTCAGGCGCTGCGCGGACCCGCCAGCCAGCCCCGTACGCCAAAGATCCCCTTCGGCGACGAAAACAATGTTGTCGTTTGATATGGCTGGTTGCCGGTAGTAACCCTCAGTGGTTTGTGCAGTGGCACCCGCGACGCAGGTCAACGCCAGAGCAGCCACGAGAAGGTGGGTGAGTCGATTCATGAACGAGCTCCACTATAAATAAATATAGTGAAATATTAACCTCGAATCACAGCGTCCAGACATCTCGACGGAAGGCAAGCACGTGGTCAGCCCTGGTAAGACTTACAGGCCACTAGTCGTGTACGGGCTTTTAATCGGCCTGAGTGTTTGTCGCCTGCGCTTCCGCCCACTCCTCAATCCTTCGACGAAGTCTGGTTTGGATTCACCAATGGCGCGCCATCCGAGTTGGGGGCTGCTTGAGGTTCCATCCCCTTTCACTGTTGCCTAAACCAAGCTGGCAAATGTCTTATACCTTGCGGAATACTCGTGCGGATCGGCTCCACCCAAAAGGTGCTTGAAGCCAGAAGGGAACAGTCCCCGCTCAGGGCGCCAACAACTTGGAAAAGTCCTTGTCTAACTTGGTGCGCGCATTTTCAATGGCTCCGCGTCTGGCGTTGATCCATTGGTTTTGATCCGCTAACTGCTGTTTCGCCAGTGCTAGCATGCGCTTCATTTCTGACATTTGCGGCCCGCCTACTGTGCGGCGATTTTGCACAATTGCAACCGGGTTCAGGGTCGATCGAAACTCCTGCTCACTCATCGGCAGTGCCAGCGTCGCGCTATATTCTTTTACGGATTCGAGGAAGATTTTCTTTGCCCCCGCATACGGGAAATCCAGCGGCTTGATGTTGTTGGCTTTACCGTGCTTGACCACCTCGGCAGCGAAGTGATGGCCTACGCGAAACGGCACTTTGTATTTGCTCATCAAAACATCCGCAAGTTCCTGCGACGCCGTCCAGTCACTGTTGAGCTCCTCCAGCGCACGCTCGGGACTAATTACCAGCGCGTTCAAAATCCGCTCAAACGACTTCAAGAACTGAACGGCACTTTGCACCATCTCTGTATTTGAGCTTTCCTCCTTGGGGTCTTGCATGCCCGGCGTAATGTTGTGAGCGCGCATTACCGGCCCCATCGCCAACGCTAACGCAGTCGAGACATCACGACGCGTTTCCGTCAGAAGGATGGGGTTTTGCTTTTGCGGCATGGCACTGGAAACACGTGTATTCATTCCGCGCGCCTGCAACAAAATCCATGGTCGGGTTTGTCCGTATTGAGCCAGCACATCCTGAATAAAATGGCCTATATGTAAGCCCACGCTCGTCACGATGCCTGCCACCTCCACCGGGTATTCACTTGATGAAATTTGCGCCGCATCATAGGCATTATCAACAATGGCAGCGAAGCCCAGATACTCCGCCATACGCAATCGATTCAAGGGCCAGCTGCTGCCGTTGAGCACCGAGGTGCCCATGGGCGACCTGTCGATACGTGCATATGCCTGTCGGATACGTTGCGCGTCACGCTCAAATCCTGCCGCGTGGCCCAATAACGCATGGCCAAGACTGTTGGGCTGCGCCGCAACGCCATTGGTGTAATTGGGCACGATCGTTTGCGCGTGCTCGTCGGCCAATTTCACCAGGGATTCTGACGCTTGGTTGAGTTGGTCCGCCAAGTTCAGCAGGTTGTCACGCATGATCGCGGCGCGGTAAGTGGCGAACATATCCTGGCTTGACCGGCCTGCGTGAAGCAAAGTGACATCCTGCCCCGCCGCACTGATCAGCAAGGGCTCAAATTCGATGACCCTGAAGGGTCTTTTGGCGCCTGGCTTGGCCCCATCTTCCAGTACCTTGACGATACCAGCCGCAATTGTGGGCGCCTTGGCTTTGTCCAGTAACCCTTCGTCGGTGTTGATGACCGCGGAAGCTTTGTTTATCTCGCCTAACCAGAAAAACTGATCCCGCGGCGTTGCCTTTTGTGCGAGCGCACTCGCAACATAAAATGCCATCGCCAGAAATAACGGAAGCTTGCTATTTAGCCGCATGATTCAATTCCTTTAAGTTGATTGGCTAGCCGAGGAATGGCGCACATACATGGAGACCAAGATTTGAGCAACGCAGGCTAGAACGTATGCCGCAGGCCGACCCCGAAGCCCTTGGGGTCATTGTTTACCGCAAATGTCGGCAGATCGGAACCGCTGAGCCCTGCGCTTGAGGCGGCGTTATTCTTCAACGACGCATAACGCATCATGAATGCCGTTCGTTTCGAGAGCTCGTAGTTATAGCCTACCGCCGCAAACTTGCTTTCCGGTTGCAACGCTGTCGGTACCGCACCGTTCTTGTTTTGCCCGATATTCGCGAAGAATCGATTCTTGCCCAAGGTGTAGGTCACCGCCGCCTCATACGCCTTGCGGTCGGTGCGACCCGTCGATTTGAACTTCTGCGTCAGCAAACCAATCTTTACCGAACCAATCACAAACGTACCCGCAAGGTTTTGCCCGCTTTCCGTCACCCCGGCCGTGACGGTCGTGCCACGCTGGTCTTTATGTCTTTCATTCGCGTAACTGATTCGCAAGGGCCCGATTTCGTAGTCAGTACTGATACTCACGTTTGATGGATTCGCCGTCGGCGTCCTGCCCTCGTTCGCGCCGTACATGACGCGCGCAGAAAATCCATTGAGATTAGGCGACCAGTACTGAATCGTATTGTTCTCGCGCCGATTGAAACTACCGGTATTGATCACAGACAACTGGTTGGCAATCGTCACTTGGGCGGCGGGGTCGACAAAAATGGCCGAGAGCTTGAAAGGGCTATCCCACCTTCCCAGCATGACCGTTCCAAATCCGCCGATCAGACCGACCCCGCTATTTCGGCTGCCAAAAGTTCCCCCGCCCTCATCGGGGTTGATAGCGGACTCTAGCTGAAAGAACGCCTTCAAGCCCGCGCCGAGGTCTTCGGTTCCACGAAAGCCGATCAATGACGAGCCATCGTTGACTGTGGTGCGCGTCGACAGCGGAGTCGCACCGCCATCGGCCTTCAAACTATTGACCATAAGCCAAACTCGACCGTAAAGCGTCACGGGATTGGTAGTCTGTGCGATCGCGGTCGGCGCGATAGTGGCGGTGGCGACAGCTAGTGCGATGAGTCTCTTGTTCATTTGGCGGTCTCCATAAGTGCAGAAGCGCGAGACTACCAATGGCCACACTAGTTGTAAAATATATTTAAACTGCACTATCGATACGTTAAATATATAGTTAATTTGGGAGAGGAAAATGGAATTGCGGCACTTGCGTTACTTCATCGCCGTCGCCGAGGCCAAGACATTTACCCGCGCTGCGGAGCAACTAGGCATTCAGCAACCACCGCTCAGCCAGCAGATCAAGTCGCTGGAGCAAGAAATCGGCTTCAGCTTGTTCCGCCGCTTACCGAAGGGGGTCGAGCTTACCGTGGGCGGCAAGGTGTACTTCAACGAAGCGCGTGCCATTCTCGCCAGTGTCGAACGGGCCAATCAGCGCGCCAACAGCGCCGCACACGGCAGAACCGGCAAACTCTCGCTTGGCTTCACGACCTCGACG